>JAQUQF010000078.1 GCA_028749105.1 Acidobacteriota bacterium
GTGCTCTTCCGATCTTGATCAGCATCGGCTTGAAGGAAAAGTGATTCAGCCATTCCCTGAACAACGAGAGGCGCGGGCGATCAAAGATCCGCCACTCGCTGCATGCGGCTTTTATTTCTTCTTCATGGATCGGCTCATTTCGCTCTTTGAAAGCGATGAGGGTAACATCGTGACCATTCAGGGACGCGATCAGGGAGGCCAGCCGGATCTTCGAGCCGCTGTCCTCGGGAAAGGGAAAGAATGGCGAAACGATCAACACCTTCATTCCGCTCCCCCCATTTCAATCCATCGGCATGTTAGCATGTCACGTTTCCGGGGACGCTTCGTCCGCCGCTGCCAACGACCGATATATGGCGGTGATCGCGGCAACATGCCTGCGGATGGGAAAGGCCTGTTCGATCTTTTTTCTTGCCGCCTCCCCCAGGCGTTGCGCCTCCTGTGGATGCTGCAGCAGTGAAACGACGGCGGCGGCGAGGGCGGCATCATCCCCCGGCTCGACCAATATGCCGGAGATGCCGTCAGCGATGATCTCGGGAATGCCCCCGGTCCTGGTGGCGACGATCGGCCTGCCGCAGGCCGCCGCTTCCAGCAGGGTGCGCGGCAGCGGATCACGGAAGACCGCGGGATGGACGAATACATCCATTGCCTGGATCAGCGCCACGACATCGTCGCGAAATCCGGTGAAGATGATCGTGTCCTGGATTCCAAGCTCGCCCGCCAGCGCCTTCAGCTTTCTCTCGTAGGCTTCGTCACTGGAGTGAAAGGCCTGGCCGATCAAAAGGACCTTGCAAGCCGGGAAAACGGCGCGGATGCGCGCTGCCGCCCGGATCAGGACATCCTGGCCCTTGGCGGGATGAATGACGCCAACGGCACCGATGAGGGTGACCGAGGATGAAATGCCCAGGCGGTCGCGGGTCTCCTGGCGGGGGCGCTCCGCCATCTCCTGCAGGTCGATGCCATTGTAGACGACTTCGGTTTTTCCGCGCAGGGCGGGATTCACCTTCAGGATGGCAGCCGTTGTCGATTGCGAGACGGCGATGACCTTGTCCGACAGCCAAGCGAGAAATCGGGACTTGGCCGGGGAGAGGAACGGGCTTTGATCGATATCGCGCACGTGGGTCACGGTGAAGGCGCCGGCCAGCCGGCCCGCCAATCCGCCGATATACGCGGCCCGGGGTGAATTGGCATGGACGATCCGTATCCGCCGACGGCGGATGATCCTGGCGATGCGCCATATGCTTTTCAGCGCCCGCGGCAGCGTTGCCAGTCCGTGCATTTCGCCGAAGCGGATCATGCCCGGGACGATCTGAAGCTCGATCCCCGCTTCCCGCGCGCGGTCAGCAAACAGGCCCTCTTCCGGCAGCAAAAGGAGCGGCTGGAACCGCCCGCGATCCAATCCTTTCATCAGGCTGAGCAGGCTGAATTCGGCCCCGCTCATCTTGGCCGTGTTGCTGACATACACGATCGGGATCATGCGGGTTTTGCCTCCGCATGCTGCCCGATGCACGACTCCAGGGCGGATTCGTATCGCTGCGCGGTCGTCTCCCAGTCATAGCCGGCCAGCACGCGCCGCCTGGACTCCGCCGCAAAGCGTTTCCGCAAATCCCCGTCGGCAAGAAGCTCCAGGACGGCCCGGGCAAACGCTGCGGCATTTCCGGGCTCGACCAGGATGCCGTTTTCCCCATGGCGAATCAATTCGGGGACCGCTGTGGAGTCAACGCTGACGACCGCCTTCCCGGCCGCCATGGCCTGCAGCAGGGAGAGGCAAAACGTTTCATAGGTAGAATGGAAAACAAACACGTCGGCCAGCGCATAATAGAACGGGAGCTCTTCATCGGGGATGTACCCGGCGAAAAGGACCCGGGACGAGATCCCCAAATCCCGGGCCAGGTCCCGCAGTCTTCCCAGCTCGGGCCCTTTGCCGCCGATGACCAGATAGGCATCGGTCGTTTTCAACAGGATCCCCTGGGCCCGGATCAGTACGTCCACCCGCTTCCAGGGATCCAGCCGTTGCAGGGCCAGAAGGACCTTCGCCTCCCCCGGTATCCCCAACCGTTCCCGCAAGGAACCCGCATCCGTGCCGGGGGCGAAGCGCCGGGTATCAACGGCGAAAGGGATCACATCTGCTGCTGACCCTTGGGCGCCGCCCAACGCCTGCCGGCAGTATTCCGAGATGAACAAAGTGCGATCCACGGCGCGCATGGACCAGCGGACATAAGTCTCCCAAAAGCGGGGAATGCCGGGTCCGGGAACATCCCGGCCGATGAGCGAAAGGAGGACGGGAATGCGCAGCTTTTTGCGGATGCGGGTTCCGGCGAGTCCGCAGGGGAGCGCGTAAAAAGCCAGCACCACGTCAGGTTTGAAAGAACGGGCCTGGCGCATGGCCCGACGGGCCAGGGAGAGCGAAAAGGGAGGGATCAGCCCCTGCAAAAGGCCCTGACCGGGAGCGTCCTTGAAGTTTACACAGTCGGCAAAGCGCGCCACTTCAAAGCCCGACATGTCGAACCCACTTCCCTCCATCCCGTACTCCGCTGACAATTTGCGGGGCAACGTGGGAGTCAGGACCCGGACTTCATGCTTTCGTGCCAGGTGCCGGCATATTTCATAGATCCCCAGCTCGGCTCCCCCCATGACCGGCAGGAAAGTCGGGCTGAGAACGAGGACCTTCATCTTCATTTTTTTGACCCGAGAAAATAGATGCCTGAAGCGATATGGCTGGCATTCCTGCGCCGGGCGAGCAGAAGATCGAGATACTTGATCGGGAACGTCAGCCAACCCGCCAGGAAAACGGTGATCCGGCGAACTGCCGGGTTGCCGGAAAAGCCGCATAGGATCCCGGACAGGAATTCACGGGCGACCCAACTGACGGTGGAGGCGGGGCCCACGCACACTCCGGACTCCAATTTGGAAAAATCGGCCAGGAGCTGCTCCAGACCCTCAATGGTGAAACGGAAGAAATCCCCAGGGGTGGGATGATACCCCTGGAGAAATGGGACTTCAATGTAAATGATTCCTTCCCGCTGGAGCACGCGATGCATCTCGCGTATCACGTCTTGCGGTCGCGGCACATGCTCCAGCACGGCCTGGCAAATGATCCCGTCAAAAACCTCGTCGGCGAATGGCAGCTGCTGGGCGTCGCCGACCACGTTCACCGAGGCAAAAAGCGCGATATCCAGGTTGACCAGCCGCACATCGCCACGGGCCAGGCTGCTGCCGCCCAGGAAGCGGTTGCCGCTGCCGATATTGAGAAGAAGCGGATTTTTTGTTCCTGCCATATGGCGGGCGACTGCCTGCATGTTGCGCCGGGCGCCGGTATTCAATGTGGCACCCGGGACAAAATAGAGTTTTTTCAGGGTCTTTTTCAGCATCATGGTTTGCTGCAACAGAACAGGAAACTGTACGAGAGGTTCAACGGGATGAACGGCCTGACGATCTTGTATAGCAGGGGAGAGCACCGGGAGCTGTAATTGTGCTTCAGAACCTTGTCGATCCGGAAGCCGCCAGCCTGAAGCATTTCACTCCATTCCACTCGCGTGGCCCAGCGATCGAGCATTTGCTCCGTGGTCCGCCCGGTGGCGCCCTGACAGAAAACGTTCCACACCGTCATCAGGAAATAGCTGTTGGGCACCAAAACCAGGACGCGGCCGTTCTTTTTCAAAACCCGCCGCATTTCACGCACTCCGGCCTCCGGATTGAAAAAATGCTCCAGGCTGCCGAGATTGGCCACATAATCGAACGAATCGTCGGCAAACGGCAGGCACTCTCCATCACCCAGAACGACTTCCGACCGGGCGGCATTGGCGTGAGACAGCTTGACCGCCTCACTGGAGAAGTCGACACCGGTCGCCTGCAGGCCGTAGGCTTCCGCCTCTGCCAGCAGGTAGCCGCCACCGCAGGCGACGTCCAAAAGCAGGCACCCCTTTTCCGGCGCCAGGACGCTCATGATCCAACGGTAGAATTCCGGGGATTCCCTCAATGGCTGGCGGCGGAAAATCCGGTCATAGGATTCCCGCAGCTCCCCGGTCGTGCGCAATAAATTTTTCTTCGTATACTCCATCTTCGGTCACCCCTTGCGCAAAAATCGCTTGCTGATAAATGCCAGTTCCTCGGTGCGCAAGACCATGAGCGCCCCCCCGTACACACAAAAAGCGACCGCCGTGCCGAGCATAAACACAAGGTTCGGCCCGGCAAGCCCGCGCAAAAAATGCTTCAGGGGGATGATCAGGGCGAACGATGCACCGGAGGCAAGGATCGCCTTTTGCAGGCAGCGCAGGATCGGGGAAGTCGGGATCCTGCCGATTCTTTTCGCGACGATCCAGAGGAAACATGAGATGCTGATGAGGGATTGCAGCGACGCGGCCAGGGCGACGCCAGTGCATCCCATAACCCGCGACAGGACCAGGGCCAGAAGAACATAGAGGATGAATCCGCCGGCCCCAACCAGGGCGATCGTCGTGGTGAGCTGCAGCGAATACAGCGTGTTCAACACCGGCAGGCCGACCGTCGAAACGAGCAGGTATCCCAGGTAGGCCAGAAGGATCATGCCGACCGCACGCGTCGCCTGGGGGGTGAAGCTGCCGCGCTGGAACGCCAGCCGCACCAGATCATTTCCCGCAAGGACGATCAGCAGGGCCACGGGCGTCACCAGCAGGATCATGGCGCGCAGGCCTCGCGACAGGGCGTCCCGCAACCCGGGAAGATCCATGACAGCGGAACGCTCGGACAGGCGCTGGAAAAGGGGGAGTGATATCCCCTGGGTCAGGAGGATCAGCAAGGCGGAGTTGATCTTGCCCGCATAGCCGAGATAGGCGATGCTCCCCGGCGCCAGACGCGAGGAGATGAAGCGCTCGACGACGACGTTCGTCTTGTAAAACAGCGATCCGAGCAGCAATGGCAGCATCAGCGCCAGCAGGGAAACGACCTCTTTTTGCCGCAGATCAAGGGACGGGACATAGCGGCCGCGGCGGAACAGCACGGACTGGAGCCAAAAAAACTGGATGAGCGATCCGGCCAGGGTGCCGACGGCGATGCTGCGAAGGCCAAGCCGGCCGTGAAACAGCATGACGCAGGACAGTATGGCCGCGCTGGAGACGGCCTGGGCGAGGAGCGGGCGGACAAACTGCTTCCGGGCATAGCAGATGCTGGACAACATGACCGCGACCCCGGTAAAGACCGACGACAGGATAAAATATGAAAAAAGGGACGAGGAAAGAACGGCCGTTGGCGCCGAAAAACCGGGGTTGATCAGGGCGATGATGCGTTTTGAGAATACCGTCCCGATCACGGCGATGCCCGCGAGCAAGATGAAGGCGGCATTGACGGCGATGCTGGCCAGCCGCCAGGAATTGCCCTCGCCCTCTGTCCTGCTTTTCATGAATACCGGGATGAACGTGGCCGGTATGATGACCTGCAGGATGGCCAGGATGACCTGCGGCAGGGTCATGGCCGCGAAAAAGGCGTCGATCTCGCTGCCGGCGCCGAAAAAATAGGCCAGGACGGTCAGGGTCAGGTAACTGATGAACGCGTTGATGGCTGCAAAAAAAGTGATGGCCACGAACGACGAGAACGCCTTCCCCCCGTGTTCGCTCATGTCTTGATCAACGGCATGCATTCTGTTTTCATGATAAGGCCGCCACTTTTCCCCTTGCCATGTTCAGCCTGATAATCCAATGGTACCCTGGGATATTGCCTTTTTATTTATAGTCCATAATGCTTTTAAAATCAATGCCGCTTTTCTCAAGCTCGTATTGACATTGCCTTTCATTTTCAATACATTATCAGCAAGCGCAAAATGCATTTTTTCAATTGTTCCCCAATGAATGGAGCCCGGCGATGATCAATAAGGATATTTTAAAAATACTTCGCTGCCCCGAGACAAAGCAGCAGCTGGATTACATCGAAGGACCGATCATTGACGCGATCAACGCTGAAATCAAAAAGGGCATCTTGAAAAACAGGGGGGATCACCCCCTGCCATGCCCCATCGAGGCCGGCTTGTTGCGCGAAGACCGTAAATTCCTGTTTCCCATCAAGGATGGGATTCCGATCATGCTGGTCGATGAGGCGATCCCTTTCAATGAATTTGATAGATAACACCGACTGAACGACACGAAGTCATGGCTGACCAGCTTCTTGCTGTAGGAAAATCAATTTTCCTTATGAAGGTCTTTGTCTGCATGCCTCTAAAATAAAATGTATTTTTTCCCTGAAAAGTATTGACAACGAAATTCCCATATAATAGATTTTTACAGGGGAAAAGGTGTTTTTTTATGTTGTCGCGAAATCAAGAACAATAAAAAAGGAGAGGAGGATTTCATGAAAAAAATGTTCCTGCTACTGTTGATTACTATGGCTGTTCTAGCCGGGCCCAGTTTCCTGGGCGCGTATGACCTGACAGCGCACAACTGGAAAGTGCTCCCCGAGGTGATCTGGGCGCCGGCCAGCGGAGGCGGCACATGGGTTACCGAGTGCCAGATCACTGCCATTGGCGCCACCCCGACCGAGGTCAACGTCTATTTTTATTATGATGGCGGCAGGCGCGGCCCCTTCGTGCTGACCACCCTCGACCAATACCACACCTACAGGACAACCAACCTTCTTTCTGCCATTGACGCCGTGGACACCGGGACATTTACCTACTCTGGACGCGTCGGCGCCGTCTGGTTCTGGACCACAGATACAACCGACAGAATCCATGTCACGGCCAAGGAGATCAACGGCAACTACGGCAAATCCATGCCCGCGCTCTACCCGGACGTTGGCACTACCGCCGCTGTAGGCCGGCCGATGATGATCCCGATCGCCTACAACGGCGCAGTCAACCGCACCTTTTGCGGATTCTTCAACACATCATCTACGACCAGCATCACGGCCACTATCTATATCATTGATAACATCTTTGGTTCCCTCGGTTCTTTCGTTAAAACTTTCCCTGCGGAGAATTTCCAGTCCTTCAACCCCTTTACCGAAGCCGGCATCGATGCCAATGTCTACACCAACACCTGGATTTACGTCTATCCAACAGCCGGCCCTGCTGCCACTGTAGCACGAGGGCTGATGTGCTTCGGCGCCGTCGCCAACAACACGACAAACGACCCGACAGCCGTGCTTGCCTACCCGTTCATTCTGGAAAACACAGCCACGTCCAATGATACGAATTCAATATCGACGGATGCCGATCCGGGAAAGTAGTTCTTTCTGAATTGACAAGATGCCACCGTGGCGCGGCCAAAGGATTGGCGCGCCACGGTGGGGTCATTCGATTTACTGTCACCTGCAGATCACGTTGATTTTATTGGTATTTGCCCGATCGATTCTTTGCTGATTTTTCTATCTAACCCTACCGATCCAGCCGACGAGTGACCCCGCTTTTCTGAACTGCACTCAAACCGCGATCAAGGCTGCTGGAATTGCCTTTGCATCAGGCCCCAGTAGAACACTCATTCCCCCTGCACCGCCAGGTGCGAGGCCGGGTCGTTCGACGCGTTGTTCGCCGAGGCGCCGAAGCACATCACGCTGCCGCTTCCCGATGTCGGCCGCACCCGCAGGATCACGTTGTCATACGAGTTGGCCGGATATGCCATCCCGGCCTCGGTGAACGGGTTGAACGAGACGAAGGCATGGCCGGCCAGCGTCCTGCTGAACTGCGTCCCGATCT
>JAQUQF010000079.1 GCA_028749105.1 Acidobacteriota bacterium
CTCTCGCCGTTGAGCTCCACGCTGCCGCCGTCGGGCTTGACGATTCCGGCCATCATCAGGAAGGTCGTGGTTTTGCCGGCGCCGTTGCGCCCCAGCAGGGCGGTGATCTTTGCGGAAACGAATTCCAGTCCGATATGGTCGACAACCGGCACGCCGTTGTAGGTCTTGGTCAGGTCGAGGGTCCGCAGCCGGTCCATTACAGCCCGAGTTCAGGAGAGATCTTCTGCATGGCGCCCAGGCAAAGCGCCAGGAACTCGTCCAGGGTCATCCCCAGACGGGCGCAGCCCTCTATCTGTTGGCGCGAAGCACCCTTGGCGAACGCCTTCTCCTTGAAGCGCTTCTTCATGAAGGACAGGTCGAGTCCGGCCAGCTTGCGGTCGGGGTGCATCAGGGCGCAGGCGATGATAAAACCGCTGGCCGGGTCGATGGTCAGCAGCGAGAAGTCCATCTTGGAAACGGGCTCGACACGCAGGTTGTGGGCCTTGATGGCGTGGATGATCCCTTCGTCCAGGCCCTGCCCGGCCAGCAAGCGGGCCGTCTGCTCCGTGTGCTCGGCAGGCGTCTCGATCGTGTACTCGTAGTCCAGGTCATGCAGCAGCCCGGCCAGGGCCCAAGTCTCGGGATTCTCGCCAAAATGAGCGGCGAACTCCCTCATGCAGGCCTCGACGGCCAGGCAGTGCTTGACCAGGTTCCGGTTGTGCAGGTGCTGCTCGACCAGTACCAACGCTTGCTCGCGGGTCATGAACCTCTCCTCTTCAGGAGTGAATTATATGACTCCTGCCCCGGCAATGCAAGCAGCCCTGGATTGTCTGCAGGAATTGATTGTGATAAACTATTGTTTTGACAAGCAACCAAGAGGGGTTTTTAAACCACAAGGAGGAAAGATGGCCCAAGAACAACCCAAGGTCCCGTTCTCGCAGATGGAACCTGAGAAAAAATCACGGAAACCCTACTACGTCATCGGCACACTGGCGCTGGTGGTCGCCGCGCTGGCTTTTTTCCTGATCAAAGGGCCGGGCGAGCCGAAAGCTTCTCCGAAGATGAAGCAGATGGAGGAGACGGTCCAGCAAATCCAGCAGCTGGAGTCGAGCATCCAGGAAAAGCAGAACGAGGTATTCGGCATCCTGAGCGAATACAAGAAAAAAACCGGCGAGGATCTGCCCGCGGTCAACATCATGAATCTCTCCCCGGAGCAGAAGAAGGTCCTCGAGGAAAAGATCAAGAACGAGAAGGACGTCTCGATCAAGTCTCTGCTGCAGGACATCCTGGACAAGAACAGCGACATCCAGAACCTGAATGCCCGCGTCCAGGAGCTGGAAACGCTGCTGCCCAAGCCGCACATGGTGGAAAAAGGCGAAAACCACTACCAGATCGCCATGAACTTTTTGCTCAACGAAAAGGGGGTGGACAAGGCCCGGGCCATGGAACTGGTCGAACGCACTGCCCTTTTCGAGCCGATTGTGCCCGGCTTCAAGATCTGGAACTTCTACGCCGAGGACGAGTACGGCACATTCATCACCCAGGGGACGGCGCCCATTTCGCCCAACCAGATCCAGAGGAAGGTGAAGAAGGAGCTGGTCGACGCCAAGGATAAGGCCGTCGCCGAGAAGGAAAAGCTGCAGAGCGACATCAACGAGATGGAAGCCCGGCGCGTCGAGCTGATATCCCAGCTGGACCTGCTCAACCAGGAAAAGCAGAACATGCTGACCCGCATGAGCGACCTCAACGACCAGAACCAGGAGATGCAGACCTCCCTCAACTCGGTCTACTACGCCATCGACCTGCCCAAGGTCCTGACCGAGAAAGGGATCATCAAGGGCGGTTTCCTGCGCGCCACCAAGCTGCAGAAAGTGGACGTCGCCCTGTTCAACAAGTCGCTCGACCTGCGCGGCGATGCCAAGATCACCGTGGCGGGGGCCGACTTCCAGCTGGAAAAGATCAAGGACATCACCGTCTATCCCAGTTTCTTCAAGGCCGGCATAGACTACAAGGTCGAGTTCGATGAGACGCGGCAGAACGCGGTCATCACCCTCCTCGTCACCAACAAGTTCATGAGCGAGAAGATCGCCATCGCCGTAGAATAAGCCAGATGAATTGAAGAGGCCCGCCCGGCGGCGGGCCTTTTTCCCAGGGGACCTCAGGCCATGATCGCCAGCGTGCTCACCATTGCCAAGGGCGGCTCCGGCATCGTCCGCACCGAGGATAAGACCGTGTTCCTCCCCGGGGTCATCACCGGCGAAACCGTCGAGTTCACCATTGCCGGCCGCCTGCGCTCGGCCTGGCAGGGAAAACTGCTGCGGGTGCTGGAACCGTCGCCGCAGCGGGTCGAACCGCGTTGCCCCCATTACCCTGAGTGCGGGGGCTGCAACCTGCAGCACATGAGCTACGGCGAGCAGCTGCGCTGCAAGACGGAGATCCTGTTGGGCAACCTGAAAATGATCGCCGGCGTCGTCCCTGGCGCCGTCCCTGCTGCAATGGCGTCCCCGCCATGGCGCTACCGCAGCAAGGGCGAGTTTCAGATACGCGCCGGCGTCGCCGGCTTCTTCGCCAGGGAGTCCCATCGCCTGGTCGCCATCAACGGCTGCCTCCTCCTTCCCGAAGCGCTCGAGAGCTTTTTCCTCGCCCAGCGCCCGCGCGCGGGGGGGATGGAAAAGGGCCAGATGCAGATCCTCAGCAACGGCTGCGACATTGCTGCCCGCCTGGAGGCAGCCGACGGCGGGGAAACATGGCTGAGCGACGAGCGGGCGGTGCGTTTCACGGTCGGGTCTTATGCCTACCGCTTCGCCCCCGACAACTTCATCCAGGCCAACCTTTTCCAATTGCTGCCCATGCTTGGACTGCTGGAACGCGCTCTGGAGCGGGAGGCCCCGGCGACGGCCGTCGATCTCTTCTGCGGCGGAGGTTTTCTTACCCTGCCGCTAGCCGCCCGCTGCCGGGACGTGCTGGCCATGGAAAGCGACCCGGGCAATATCACGGCCCTGCGTGCCAATCTTGAATTGAACCGGGCCACCAATGTGCGCATCGCCGCTGCCGACGTCCTGCACTCCGACCTGCCGGCGGCGGATCTCTTTGTCGTCGATCCGCCCCGCGGCGGGCTGTCGTCCCGGCTCATCGCCGCCCTGGCCGGGAGCGGAGCCGGAACCATCATCTATTTTTCCTGCGACTCGGCCACCTTCGCCCGCGACCTGCGCCTTTTTCTGAGTCGCGGCTTCAAGTTAGATGAGTTAAAGTTGATCGATAATTTCCCGCAAAGCGACCATTTTGAGATATTTTCGGTGTTGAAGAAAAGAAGGAGTCAGTAGCCAGTAGTCAGCAGTCAGTAGAAAGGCAATCCATTGAGCTTTTTCTGTTTGCGATGATAGCGCTGCTTTTCTTCCTACTGTCTACTGGCTACTGTCTACTGACTACTTCTTCTGCTCCTTTGTCAATTTTCCGGACTTATGCTATTACTATTCCATGAGAAAAATCGCATATTTGATCATATGCCTTTTCCTGGCCTCATGGCTGTTCGCCGGCGCTGACGATCTCAACTGCTTCACCATCGTGACTGGCAAGGAGGCCAGCGCCGACGGCTCGGTGCTGCTGGCCCACAACGAGGACGACGTCGGCAGGCTGCTGGTCAACATCCACAAGGTGCCGGCCGGAGAACACCGCCGCAGCGAGGTCTTTTTATTGAAAAGCGGCGTCGTTCTTCCCCAGTCAGCGACAACTCCGGGCCTGCTGTGGCTGGAGATCCCGGGAAGCGATTTCGCCGACTCCTACATCAACGAGCACGGAGTGGTCATCACGTCGGACGCCTGTCCGTCGCGCGAGGACAAGGGTGAGCTGAGCGAAGGCGGCATCGGCTTCAGCCTCAGGCGCCTGGTAGCCGAGCGGGCGAAAACGGCCCGTGAGGGAGTGCGCGTCGCCGGCGAGCTGATCTCCCGTTTCGGCTACAACTCATCGGGGCGCACCTACATCATCGCCGATCCCGGCGAGGGCTGGCTGCTGCACGCGGTCAAGGGCAAGCACTGGGTCGCCCGCCGCGTCCCGGACAACGAAGTGGCCGTCATTGCCAACCGCTACACCATCACCCGCGTCGACCTGGACGACAAGGATCATTTCCAAGGCTCATCCGACATCATCGAGTACGCCGTGCGCCGCGGCTGGTACAACCCGCAGAAGGACGGGGAGTTCGATTTTGCCAAAACCTATTCCGACCCCGGCGCTTATGGCGATATGCGCAACATCATGCGCCAGTGGCGGGGCTGCGACCTCCTGGCAGCCAAGCGGCCCAAGCTGGAAGACCCGCTGCCATTTTCCTTCAAACCCGACCGCAAATTCCGGCTCCGTGACCTGTTCAAGGTGCTTCGCGACCATTATGAGGGGACGAAGCACGACCTGAGCGACCGCTACCGCAACGGCACGCCCAACGCAGGCAAGAACCGCACCATTTGCAGCGAGTCCACGCAATACGCCTTCGTCGCCCACCTGCGGAGCGGACTGCCCGCCGAGATCGCCCCCGTGCTGTGGCTCGCCCTGCGCCGCCCCGACAGCAACGCCTTCTCGCCATGGTATGTCTGCATGGAGAACACGCCGGGAGGATCCAGCCGGGAAAACCCCGAAGCCAGCTGGAAGAATCATTTCACTCCCCTGCCTCCCCAGGCGCTCGAGGACGCCGGCCTGGCATTCACTGCCTATGCCCGGCTCTCCGAAGCGGTCGACCGTCAGTACCGCGAGCGCATCGCCAAGGCCCAGAAAGTATGGCGCAACTTCGAGGAATTCCTTTTCGAAGACCTGAAAGACCATGAAAAAGAATTCGCCTTCCTGCTGAAAAACAACCGCAGCCTGGCCCGCAGGATCATCGACAATTACATCCACGGGCTGGAATACCGCAAGTGGTTCCTGGCCTCCGATCTGCTCAAGGAAATGCGCTGACCCTGCCTCTGTTACTGGCTGGACGGTACCGGCACCCCGCCAGTGGCGGCCACCTCCCGCCTGGCGGCGGGAGGGACGTATTTTTTCAGCAATAGGGAGAGAGTCACCACGGTCACCGAGCTCATGGCCATGGCCAGGCCGGCCAACTCGGGCGGCAGCAGGACGTGCAGGAACGGATAGAGTGCGCCTGCGGCCAGCGGGATCAGCGCCGTGTTGTAGGCAAAGGCCCAGAAAAGGTTCTGCCGGATGCGCGTCATGACCTTGCGGCTCAGCTGCACAGCGGCGACGGCGTCCCGCAGGTCGTCGCGGACGAGGACGATATCGCCGCTCTCGATCGCCACATCGGTGCCGCCGCCCACGGCGATGCCGATATCGGCCTGGGCCAGGGCCGGAGCGTCGTTGATGCCATCACCGATAAAGGCGACCACTTCGCCGCTTTCCTGAAGCTTTACGACCTCCCTTGCCTTGTCCTGGGGCAGGACCTGGGCGATGATCCGCTCAATGCCGGCCTGGCGCCCGATCCCGGCCGCCGAGAGAGGATTGTCGCCGGTGATCATGACCACCGACAGCCCCATGGCCTTGAAAGCAGCGACGGCTTCGGGAGCCGCCGACTTCACCGTGTCGCTAAGGGCAAGTATTCCGGCCAAAACGCCTCCCCTGGCGACCAGAACGAGAGTTTTGCCCTCGTTCTGCAGGCGTTGGCCGGCAGCCAGGGCCTGAGGCAGCCCGGCGATGCCACGGCGTTCGAAAAAGGGCAGGCTGCCGACGACGATCTCCTGACCGTCCAGCACGGCCTTCACACCCTCCCCTTCCAGGGTGTCAAAGTCGCGGACAACAGCCGGGTCCAGGTGCTTCCGGTCGGCGGCCATGACGATGGCCTCCGCCAGGGGATGGAGCGAATTGCGCTCGACGGCGGCCGCAGCCCGCAGCAGGTCGTCTTCCGTACCCGCCAAGGTGATCACATCGGAAACCTCGGGCTTGCCGGCGGTCAGGGTGCCGGTCTTGTCAAAAACGGCGCAGGTCAGCCGGCCGGCCGCTTCCAGGACCTCGCCGCGCCTGATCAGGATGCCCAGCTCGGCGCCGCGGCCGATGCCGACCATCACCGCCGTCGGCGTGGCCAGCCCCAGGGCGCAGGGGCAGGCGATGACCAGGATCGAGATCAGCGTGGTCAGGGCGAAAAGAAACGTCTGGCCGGCGATGAAGTACCAGCCGGCGAACGCCGCGACGGCGATGGCCAGGATGACCGGGATGAACACCTTCACCACGCCGTCGGCCAGGCGCTGCACCGGTGGCTTCGACCCCTGGGCGGTTTTGACCAACTGGATGATCTGCGCCAGAAGCGTCTCCTTGCCGACCTTGGCCGCCGTGAAGCGCAGCACGCTGTTCTTGTTGATGGTGCCGCCGATGACGGAGTCGCCAACGTTCTTGAAAACCGGTAAAGGCTCGCCGCTGATCATCGCCTCATCCACGTAGCCCGAGCCGGCGGTCACCCTGCCGTCGACGGGGATTCTTTCCCCCGGCCGCACCAGGACTTCGTCGCCGACGAGGACATCCTCCACCGCCACTTCCGCCTCCTGGCCGGCGCGGACCACGGTGGCCGCAGGCGGCTGCAGCCCCATCAGCTTCTTGATCGCCTCCGAAGTCCGGCCTTTGGCGCGGATCTCCAGATATTTTCCCAGGTTCAGGAAGGTGGCCAGCAGGATGAAGGTGTCGAAGAAAAGGAAGTCGTGGGGCAGGACGCCGAAAACGGCCAGCAGGCTGGAGACCAGGGCCACGCCGATCCCCAGGCTGTACATGACGTCCATGCTCAGGTTGCGGTTCGCCAGGGCGTGGAAGGCGGCGCGGAAAATGGGGAAGCCCAGCCAAGCCAGGCCGGGGAGGGAGAAGGCGAGCAGCCCCCCGCGCCAGGCGAAAGACGGGTGCTTCATCAGCAGCATGGCAGCCATCAGCGGCAGGCCGCTGGCGAAGCCGATGGCGATGCGCAACCGCCGCGTGCGCAGCTCTGCGGCCAGGTCCGATTTCTCTTTTCCTGCGGCGTTTTCGGCCGGGCCGAGGTAGCGGTAGCCCGCGGATTCGATCGCCCGCTGCATGTCCGCCAGACCGGTCGTTTTCTCATCGTAGGTAACGTACGCCTGCTCGGTCGCCAGGTTGACCGTCAGCTCCCCGATGCCCGGCAGCTTGGCCAGGGAATTTTCCACCGCCCTGGCGCAGTTGGCGCAGCTCATGCCGCCGATCCTTATTTCGACTTTGCTGACATCTTTTTCACTTGCAGCCATTTTTCATCCTCTCGCTACCATATTATATACTGCAAATGCCGATTCCCCCTTAATAAAAACAATGAGATTATCCAACCGGAAAATTGGCCGGCCACAGGTCTTCGGCATTTGACAAAATGCCGGCCATAGGCTTAAAATACAAAATTCAAAATAAAAGTCAGAGCAAAGATCACAGGAAATAGTGCCAATGAATAAAGGGAAAAGCTCGCTTTTCATCATCATCATCGCATTCAGTGCCAACATGTTCATCGCCACGGTCAAATTCCTGGTCGCCTGGCTCACCACCTCGTCTGCCATGCTGGCCGAAGCCATCCATTCAGCCGTTGACACTCTGAACCAGGTTCTGCTCTTCATTGGCGTGAAAAAGGCCGGCAAGAAGGCGGACGAGCTCCATCCTTTCGGCTTTGCCGGCGAAACT
>JAQUQF010000080.1 GCA_028749105.1 Acidobacteriota bacterium
TTCGGTGCGCAGCGCCTACCGCCAGGTGGAGGACAAGGAGAACTTCTTCCTGCTCAACAAGACGAGCCGCGACGGCCGGAACTGCTGGCTGGTCCTGTGGGGCCGGTACCGCACCGCCGACGAGGCCGCGCTGAGCATAAAGCAGCTCCCCGATTACTTCATGAAGCAGAGCAACCCGCCATCCGTGCTCGAGCTGGAACCTTATCTGTAAACCAAGGTAAAAGAAAAAAAGCAAAATTCAGATCCGGCGAACGGACGACTTCGGTTTCATAAAATAATGGCCATCATGTCCTGGAGGATGGATTCCATGGGGTTCTCGACGATGCGCCCGATTTCACAGTCGTCGGCGTAGAAGATGAAGGTGGGGACCTTCTCCACCAGCATGTCCTCGACATAGAACTTCTGGTCCGGCGCCGCCTTCCGCTCCACTTCATAAAAATTCACCTTGAACTCGGGGACGGCGATGGCATCCATGATCTTCAGGAAGACGGGAAGGTGGTTCTTGGAATCGTCGCACCAGAAGGCGAAATAAACGTCACTCTTCAGTCCCTTAACATTGCTCTTCAGGGTCGCGATCAGCCCGGCATCCGGAACATAGTCGTCATAGATCTTCTTCCATTCCGGGTCCTTCAGGATATCGGCTTTTTCCACCGCCTTCTGGCCCCAGGCGCTGAACGAAACGAACAGCACCGCCATGGCGCAGGCAACGAGCTTCTTCATGCTGGCTCCTAGCGATGATAGACGATCCGAATGGTCCCTTTCCGGCCCAGGAAGATCTCGTCGCCTTCCTCGAGCGCGCATTCGCTGACCTTCTTGTCGTTCATGTAGACGCCGTTGGTGGAGTTGAGGTCCTTGACAAAGACCTGGCCGCCGCGGGCGTAGATCTGGCAGTGCAGCTTGGAAACGATCGGTTCCTGGATGATGACCGACGCCTGGGCGGGATCCCGGCCGACCGACAGGGGGTGGTCGGTGATCAGGTAGGAACTGATCATCTGGCCGCCGATCCGCACTTCGATCTTGCCGTAGAGACCGGGAGACGGCTTGGAGGGTGGAAGATCGCCGCCATGCGGCATGTCCTCGATCTGGGTCATGATCCCGTCGCTGGCGGGCGGAACGGCCGCATCAACGTTCAGCGCCGGGGCGGGAGCGCCAGGCGCATCCAGGAGGGAATCCGAGGTGGAATCATGCCGGCGCCGGCGAAAAAGCCAGAAGAACAGGGCAAGGACCGCCGCAACCACGACAACGATCCCCAGCAGCATGGACTTGTTCTCCTGCCAGGAACCGAGGAGGGAAAAAGCGGCACAAATGCGGCCCAGCGGCAGCGGCGCCGACGGCTGATTTCTTTTCATCCAGGCCTCCTATAAAACGTACTTATTGAGAAAATCGACGAGGAACCTCTCCTTCTGCAGCCGGCGGCCCTTGCTGGCCACCATGAATTTCTCGCGGATCTCCTGGCCGCCGACCGCGCCTTCGACCAGGATCCTCATATCGCTGCCAAGCGACAGCCGGCGCGTGTTTTCGGCCGTGAGGGCGAGGCTGTGATCGCCGCGGCTATTGGAATTGAACAGGATGAACATTTTCCTGAACTTGAGCTGGCCGTGGCAGAAATCATCGGCCTCGCCGTGCAGGTGCACCATCTCGAGAGAGACAAGGAGATTGTCCTGCAGCGCCCGCGCCCAGAGCTTCTCGGCGGCCGGGAACTGGTTCGTCAAGAACTTGACCTTGCCCAGCAGGGGGAAGGCCCGGCTTTCGGCTCCGGAACGGACCAGGGCGTCGGCCAGACGCCCGGCGGCGGCAAAGTCCCGTTCCTCCATGAAGCGGCGCAGGCGAGCCAATTCTTCGTCCAGGCTCCCCAGCTTTTCTATAGCGGCTGCCTTCAGTGGCATAGAGTCCGCTTCCGCCGGCTGCGGCACATTTTTCTTTTCGGACTCTGCGGCCGCACCGGAAGCGGTGTCCGGGGCCTTGTCATCCCCGCCGGTGGTCAGGATTCCAGACGAAGCGTCCGTGACCGCACCCTGGGCATTTTCCTGTCCGGCAGCGGCGGTTTCTCCATCTGGCAGGGCTTGCCCACCATTGTGATCATTTCCCTCCCGGATCGTCGAGACGGGCGGCGACTGGGCAGCGGTGACTGCTTCCCGGCGCTCCTTCATGCCGCTCTTTCCCAAAAGGAAAATGAACAGGGCTACGGCCGCCACCAGCAGCAAAAGCAAGGCCATGACCTTCAGCGGCGCCAGCAGGAAGCGGCTCCTTTTCCGGGTCGGCGCCACGATCCTCTGGGTCACCCCGGCAGGGGCGGACAGCCCGGCTTTTGTCATCTCGGCGCCGATGCGCTGCAGATCCTCAATCATGTCGCGGGCGCTCTGGAAGCGCTTGTCCGGCTTTTTCTGCAGGGCGGTCAGGATGAACTTCTCGAGCTTGATGCCGATCTCCGGGTTGTAGAGGGAGGGCCGCGGCGGCGGCGTCTCCAGATGGGCCTTCTGGATCTGGAACTCGGAGTTGGTCTCGGAATCGAAGGGCACGCGGCCGGTGAGCACCTCATAGAAGGTGACCCCTAGGGAATACAAGTCGGTGCGGAAATCCACCCCCTTGCCGATGATCTGCTCCGGCGAGGTGTACCAGGGGGTGCCGATCAGCATGCCGGTCTTGGTCAACCCTTGGGCGCCGAGGATCTTGGCGATGCCGAAGTCGGAGATCTTCACCTTGCCGTCGCCGCTGATGAGGATGTTCGCCGGCTTGATATCGCGGTGGATCACATTGTGCCCGTGGGCATAACGCAGCCCTTCCGCGACCTGGGCGATGATCGCGACGGCCTCGGCGGGGTGGAGCTGCTTTCTCTCGTGCAGCAGTTCCTTCAAGCTCCGGCCCTCCACGTATTCCATGGCAATGACGTACTCGTCTGCGATCCTGTTGAAACTGAAGATCATGACGATATTGGGATGATTCAGCCGCGCCTGGGTCATGGCCTCGATCTTGAAGCGCTCCATCAGCTGCTGGTTGCCGGCCAGCGACGGGTGGATGACCTTCAGGGCGACCTCGCGGTTGAGCATGGTATCGACGGCGAAGTAGATGGTGCCCATGCCGCCGCAGCCGATCTCGGCCTTGATGAGAAAATCGCCCAGCCTTTCCCCTATCTTGATCATGCGCCGTAGGTGAGCAGGAAGAACTTGTTGCCGTCGTTGATGATGAGCTTGCGGCCGTCGGCCATGTCCACCAGTACTTTGGCGATCCGGAGTTGGGAGTTGTTGAACAAATAGGGGTGGCTCGCCAGTTGCCGCCCGCCATCCAGTTCCACGCACTCGTCGGGGTAATAGCAGACCAGCGACTGGCCGTCAAAGTACTCCAGCAAGAGGGGCGGCTCGCGCTTCAGGCCTGGGATATTCCGGACCTTTTCGACGATATGGCTGACGTCGAACGCGGCGGTGCGGCCGCTGGCGGGATCGCTGTACAGCATGGTCATCTGGCCGCCGATGCTCTTGAAGGAGAGGCGCGAGTCGGCCGAAACGGCCAGGTCGTCGATCACTGCCGGCAGGCTCTCCTGGGTCTGCCAGTTCTTGATCTCGAAGAAGCGCCGCTGGTCGTGGAAAATGAAGATGTCCCCGTCGATGTAGTCGGGGACGACGGGGCCATTGAGACCGGCGATCTTGTACAGGGCGACGCTGTCGGGTTCCTTCTCCTTGGAGCTCACCTGCTCCTCGAACTGAATGCGCAGGAGCGCCTTCCCCGTGCTCTGCCGGACAAGCTGGTAACTGGGCATCTGGGTCGGCTGCCGCCGCAGCAGGAAGATCTCGCCGTTGCGGCTGGGCACGACCTGGTCCTCCGCGCCCAGCTCGATGGATGTCAGGCTCGAGCCGTCGAGATGGAACACAAAAAGCCGCCTGTCCCGGACGACATGCAGCCTGCCCCCGCTCAGGAACCGGCAATGGACAGCAGTCACGCCCCGGCCGTTGAGCAGCGACGGATCGATCTCGGCGATCTGCGGGGCCGTTTTCCTTTCCAGCGGCTGGGCATGAGCGGCCAGCCCCTTGTCCATGCCTCGCGCACCTCGCCCCGGGGGCAAGAAGACGAGCCAGAGAACGGCCAGCAGCACCAGCAGCACCAGCAGCGATACCACCTTGACCAGCTTGCGCCGCGGCTTGCTCAGGCGGATGGGTTTCGTTTTTTCCAGCGTCTCCAGCGTCCCGAGGCGGATGATCTGCACGGTGATGTTGTCGCTGCCGCCCTTGGCGTTGGCCAACTTGACCAGGGTGTCGGCGGCTTCTTCCGGGTAGCCGCCCAAGACGACGTTCATCAGCGTGTCATCCTCGATCATGTTGCTCAGTCCGTCGGAGCACATGACCAGGGCGTCGCCGTCCTCGAGAACGATGTCCTTCAGCATCTCCGGGGTGAAGCTCTCACGGGCGCCCAGAGACATGTACAAGACGTTCTTCTGCGGGTGGTCGCGGGCTTCATCGGCCGATATTCTCCCTTCCTCGACCAACTTTTCCACGAAGGAGTGATCGGTGGTGAGCCGGCGAAGACGGTCCTTGCGCAGCAGGTAGATGCGCGAGTCGCCGACGTGAGCGATGGCGGCCTTCATGCCGGCGATGACCAGCGCCGAAAAGGTCGTTCCCATGCCCCTTTTTTCGATGTCGCTGGCCGCTTTCTTGAAGACAACGGCGTTGGCCTTGTGCACCGCCAGGTCCATGCTGGCCTGGATGGGCGTGCCTTTTTTTCTCAGGCCGCGGTACGCTTCGAAGAACGTCTCCGAGGCCAGCCTGGAGGCCACGTCGCCCGCCTGGTGCCCGCCCATGCCGTCGGCGACGATGAACAGGAACTCGTTGTCGGCGATCTTCTCGTGGAGAAAATAATCCTCGTTGGCGGTACGGACCCGGCCGACATCGCTCTTGGCGAAAAAATGGATATCCATCCGCGCCAGCTCAGTGACGGCCGGCGCTCCCCGCCGGGCCATTGCGCGCATTTTCCGTCCCCATTCTCATCAGCGGCAAACACATGATGGACTGCCTCCAAATTTTTATTAACATAACGGGTTTTCTTTGTCAATCCGGGCGCCCGGGCCGGCAGGGATCAGGAAACGGGACGGGCGTGCCCCCCCGGCGCCGGCATGACGGCCTTGGCCAGGGCGGCGCCCACCAACTCCCGGTACCGCTCGGGAGTGTAATTCTCGCGGCAGAAATCGCGGGCCTGCCCGGCGATCCTCCGTCCTTCCACTCCGGCGGCGCGCACGATGGCGGCGGCGAGCGCCGCCGGTTCCGGCGCGGCCAGGATGGCGATATCGGCCGTGACGGTCTGCGTGTGGGTGGGCAGGTCGGTGGCCACGACCGGCACGCCGCTGGCCAGGTAGGAATAGATCTTCAACGGGATGTTGGTCCCCAGCGTGCGCGGCGAGACCAGGACATCGGCGGCCCGGAGGTAATGCGGGATCTCGGCGGCGGGCTTCCTTCCCAGCAGCGCCACCCGGTCGGTCAATCCCCGCGCCGCCAGACCCCGGCGCAGGTCCTCCACCTGGTTCGCCGTGCCGCCGACCAGCACCAGGCGGAAATCGCCCGGCAGGCGCGCCACGCTGTCGAGCAGCAGGGGGACGCCCTGGTACGGCTCCAGGGTGCCCGTGTACATGACCACCTTCTCCCCGTGCGGAGCGATCTCGCTTTTCAGCCGCAGGCTTTTGCCTTCATCGCCGCAGGCAGGCCGGTCGTCCATGAAGTTCTCGATCAGGGTCAGCTTGGCGGCGCTGGTAATGCCGGCGGCGTGGTCATACAGGGAGCGGCAGATCACGATGACCGAGGCGGCGTTCTTCAGCGAGATGGATTCGATGACCCGGAAGAACTTCATGACCAAGCGCGAGCGCGTGAACTGGAAGTTGTCCATCTGCTGCACCAGCGAGGAATGCATGTCATACAGATGGGGGGTCTTGGTCAGCTTCTGCAAGGCAACCCCCATGATGTTGCCCTCCTCGTGGGTATGGACCAGGTCATAATCCCAGCGCCAGAGGCGGCCAAGGGCCTTGAAGAAGAGAAAAAAATCGAGCACCAGCTTGGCTCCCGACGGCCCGGTCTTCACCGCCCGCAGCCCCGGGGGGCGCCAGCAGCGGATGATGCGCAGGCCGGGGATCTCCTTGTTTTCCCCGAACGGGTAGGTGACCAGGTCGACGGAGTGGCCCATGGCCGTCAGCGCCTGGATGCGGAAATATTCGGAAAAGGGGGTGCCCCGGGGTTCAAAGAACGGTTCGGGGGCGATCATCAATATTTTCATTAGCGAATCCAATGAGCTCACGGATGGAGTACTCGTTCTTGTTCAGCCCCTCATGATAGATGCGCGAAAGCATTTCGGCCAGCAAGCCCAGCGAGATGGCCTGGAAGCCCAGGAAGAACATCAGCAGGGTGAAGAACAGCAGCGGCCGGCCGGCGATCGGCTGGTTGAGGACGAACTTGGTATAGGTAAGGTAGAGGCCACTGACCAGTCCGGACAGGAACAGCAGCAGCCCGGCGCCGCCGAAGATCTGCAAGGGACGGTGCGAATAGGCCAGAAGGAACTTGATGGAGATCAGGTCGAGGATGACGCGGAACGTGCGGCCCAGGCCGTACTTGGACTTGCCATGCGTGCGCTCGCGGTGGTTGACCACGACCTCGGCCGAGCGGATGCCCATGCGCGAGGCGATGGCCGGGATGTAGCGGTGCATCTCGCCGTACAGCCTGAGGTTCTTGACCACGTCGCTGCGGAAGCCGCGCAGGGTGCAGCCGTAGTCGTGCAGCTTGACGCCGGTGATCCAGGAGATGAGCTTGTTGCCGAAAAAGGAGGGCACGCGGCGGGTCAGCCACTTGTCATGGCGGTCGCGGCGCCAGCCGTTGACGATGTCATAACCCTCGGCCACCTTATCCACCAGCTGCGGGATGTCGGCAGGGTCGTTCTGCAGGTCGGCGTCCATGGCCACGACCACTTCGCCGCGGCAGAATTCGAAGCCGGCGGAGATGGCGGCGCTCTGCCCGAAGTTCTTGCGGAACTGGATGATCTTGACCCGCGGATCGCCGCCGCGGATCCGCTTCAGCTCGGCCAGCGAGCCGTCGGAGCTGCCGTCGTCGACGAAAATAATCTCGTACTCCTCGGCCCGGTCCCTGACCGCCGCCACGATCTCGGCGTGAAGCAGGCCGACGTTCTCGGCCTCGTTGAACACCGGGATGACGATCGATACCATCATTTTCTTCATTGCCTGTTTTTAACATATTCGCGGGCATATTACAAGGAGAACGCCGCTCCCCTGCCCCATTTGACAAACGCATTGGTTTGCGCTATTATTTTTTATTAAGAGATTAGGGCTTTGCAAGAAACAGGGCGGATAAAAATTATCTTCAGTCTCCCAAGCATGATTCCCAACCGCTTAATCAAACCAATGAAAAGAGGATTTTGACACATGACATTTGAAGAATTGCAACTCGATTCCCAGCTGCTGCGGGGGATCAAGGACATGGGCTTCACCGCGCTGACCCCGGTCCAGGAAAAGACCCTGGCGATTTCCCTGACCGGCAGGGACGTGGCCGTGCAGTCCCAGACCGGCACCGGCAAGACCGCCGCCTTCCTGATCACCATCT
>JAQUQF010000081.1 GCA_028749105.1 Acidobacteriota bacterium
GCGACGACGTCATCGTGCCTACCGCCGGCTCCTGCGGCGTGGCCAAGGAGCGCATGGACGGCAAGGAAGCCGGCGTCACCTGCCACGACTGGTTCTTCTGCACCAGGAAGATCGACAAGGAAAAGGTGCTCAGCACAATCAAGAAGAAGTAGCGACACGGCGAGAAGCATTTGTATTGAGCTTTGTGGAGACGACGAATCGTCAGGCAAAGCAAGGAGAAATTCGCATGAAAATTGCCATCACCACATCGGGAAGCGACTTGGGTGCTCCCCTGGACAGCCGGTTCGGAAGATCGCCAAAGTTCCTGGTTTATGACCTGGACAACGAAAAGTTCGAGATCATCGACAATCAGCAAAACCTGAACGCCGCCCAGGGGGCGGGCATCCAGTCGGCCGAGACTGTGGTCCGCTCGGGGGCCAAGGCCCTGGTGAGCGGCCACTGCGGCCCCAAGGCCTTCCGTGTCCTGGCCGCCGCCGGGATCAAGGTTTACACCAGCGATGCGCCCACCATAGCCGCGGCCTTGGAGCTATTCCAGGCTGGAAAGCTGAAAGAAGCCGTTGGCGCCGACGTCGAGGGGCATTGGTAAACAGGAACCGCAAGAAATTGAATGGCAAAGGAGTGTTCATGTTAAAGGCAAAAAGAATAGTTGTCATCGGCGGTTCGGCGGCCGGTCCCAAGGCCGCGGCCAAGGCCAGGAGGCTCGACGAGAACGCAGAGATCACCATTATCCAGAGGGAGAAGGAACTCTCCATGGCCTCCTGCGGCTATCCGTATTTCGTCGGCGGCTTCTTCGACGACCGCAATATGCTGCTCTGCACCCCGACCGGCGTCGTCCGCGACCCGATCTACTACATGAACGCCAAGAACATCCAGGCGCGCACCAACACCGAGGCCCTGGCCATCGACCGCGTCAAGAAGACCGTACTCATCAAGAACCTGGCCACGAGCAAGAGCGAAACCATTCCTTATGACCGCCTGATCCTTGCTACCGGCGCCGTACCCAATATCCCCCCTGTCCCGAGCGGCGATCTGCAGGGCATCACCACCCTGCAGCGGATGCAGGACGCCGACTTCCTTCGCCGGGTCCGCGACGAGAAGAAGATCAAGAAAGCCGTAGTGATCGGCGGCGGACTGATCGGTATCGAGACCTGCGAGGCGCTGCAGCTGGCCGGGATCGACATCACGGTCATCGAGCTGCTTCCGCAGTTGCTCACCTTCCTTGATTGGGAGATGGCCGAGCTGGTGGAAAATCACGTACGCAGCAAGGGGGTGAACGTGATCACCGGCAACGGCCTGGCCGCGTTCTTGGGAGAGGGAGGCCATCTGACCGGAGTCAAGCTGGCCAACGGCACGGAACTCCCCTGCGAACTCGCCGTGGTGGCCATTGGCGTGCGGCCGAACAGCAAACTGGCCCAGGAGGCGGGACTGGCGATCGGCGAGAAGCGCGGCCTCCTGGTGAACGAATTCATGCAAACGTCGGACCCCGACATCTATGCCGCCGGCGACTGCCTGGAGATCGAGAACCGCATCACCGGCAAAAGGAACCATGCCCCTTACGGCGACCTGGCGAACCTGGAGGGACGCGTGGCCGGCGAGAATGCGGTGCTGGGCAACGTGGCCACATTCCCGGGCACCATCCAGACCGGCATCTGCAAGATATTCGACTTCAAGGCCGGGACCACCGGGCTCAACGAGCGCAGCGCCGCCCAGGCCGGTTTCAACGTGCTCACGGTGATCAACGCCAGCCTGGACAAACCCGGCTTCATGAACGGCAAGCTGCTGATCAGCAAGATGATCGTCGACAAGGCCGACGGCCGGATCCTTGGTGCCCAGGTGGTGGGGCCAGGAGACGTATCGCGGCAGATCGCCCAGTGGGCGATGGCGGTCATGGGCAAGATGCATGTCGAGGATGTGGTCAATGCCGACCTGCCTTACGCGCCGCCATTTTCCCTGGCCATCGACCATTTCATCGCCACCGCCCACCTGATGCAGAACAAGATCAAGGGTCGGCTGAAAGGCATCACGGCCATTGAGGTCAAGGAAAAGATTGATAAAAAAGTGCCGCTTTATCTCCTGGACGCCCGCGGACCCGATGAGTTCGAGTCCATGCGCCTGGGCGTCGGCGAGCACCTGATCCCGCTCGGCGCGCTGCGCAAGCGCCTGGGCGAGATCCCCGCCGATAAGGAAGCCGAAATCATCTGCTTCTGCAAGATCTCCCTGCGCGGCTACGAGGCGGCGCTGGTGCTGGAGGCCAACGGCTGGAAGAACGTGAAGGTCATGGAAGGCGGCATCGTCGCCTGGCCATATCCGCGGGAAAGGTGAGCGCTTGAAAAAAGAGGAGGTGTGACCATGCCGGGATTTGACGGAACGGGACCGCGGGGCAAGGGCCCCATGACCGGAAAGGCGCAGGGCTACTGCCTGCTGAATCTACCGGATGATGCCGCGGAGGCCGAAACCGGTTTCGCCGGCTGGACAGGGGAACCCGTTGCCCTGGGCCATGGTTCCGGGAAGACGGCCAGCTTTTCGCTGCGAAGCCGGTTGCGGGAGATGCAGGTGGAGCTGGCTGAAATAAAATCCCGCCTGGCCGAACTGGAAGCCGGCAGCAGGAAGTCATGATCCTGGCCATCGCCTCGGGCAAGGGCGGCACTGGCAAGACCACGGTGGCCGTGAACTTGGCCCGCGTGCTCGAGCGCCCGGTGCAGCTCCTGGACTGCGACGTGGAGGAGCCGAACAGCCACCTGTTCCTGCCCGGGGGAACGATCCGCGAGGAGGCCGTCTCGATCCCGGTGCCTGAAGTGGACGAGTCTCTCTGCGACGGCTGCGGCGAATGCGGGCGCTTCTGCGCCTACCACGCCATCGTTTCCTTCAGGGCCAAGCCGTTGGTCTTCGCCGATATGTGCCACGGCTGCGGCGGCTGCATGCTCGTATGCCCGAAAAAGTCGATCCGGGAAATTCCCAAGCGCATCGGGACCATCGAAAGGAAGCAGGCCGGCAAGATCACCCTGGTCACGGGGCGCCTCGATGTCGGCCAGGCCATGGCGCCGCCGCTCATCCGCGCCGTCAAGGAGCGACTGCAGCCGGGCATGCCCGCCATCCTCGATGCCCCGCCCGGGACATCGTGCCCGGTCATTGCCGCCATCCGCGGGGCGGATTTCGTCCTGCTGGTCACCGAGCCTACTCCCTTCGGCCTACATGATCTCAAACTTGCCGTGGACATGGTAAAGGAGCTTGGCCTGCCCTTCGGGGTGCTGGTCAACCGCGCCGGCAGCGGCGACGACCGCGTCCACGCGTTCTGCTGCGAGTCGAGCGTACCGATCCTGGCGGAGATCGCCGATGACCGGCGCATTGCCGAAGCCTATTCCAGGGGCCAACTGATCGTGGAAGCACTGCCTGCATATCGGGACCTGTTTTCCAAGCTGGCGGAGATGCTGTTGGCAGACCACAGTAGTAAAGGAGGATAAGCCATGCCGACCTATGAGTACGAATGCGAGAAATGCAAATTCAAATTCGAGAAGATGCAGCCCATCACCGCCGCGCCGTTGACCCAATGCCCGAAGTGTCATGGCCGCGTCCAGCGCATTGTCAGCGGCGGGGCCGGATTCATCATGAAGGGAGCCGCCCATGGCCCGGCCGGAAAAAGCGGTGGCGATTGCAGCCTGCAACGGACGGGGAAGACCTGCTGTGGCCGCGACGAACGCTGCGATAAGCCCGCCTGCGGGGAGGAAGAGTGAAGGAGTCCGGATACAAGCACCTGTATGGCCTCGTTCCTTCAAGGCGCCTGGGGCGGTCGCTCGGGATCGACCTGGTTCCTTTCAAGACCTGCACCTATGATTGCGTGTATTGCCAGCTGGGACGGACCACGAAAAGAACAATCCAGCGCAAAGAATACGTGCCGATAGAAGAGATCGTGCTGGAACTGGAGGAAAAGCTGGCTGGCATCGATGCTCCGGACTACATCAGCCTGGCCGGCTCGGGGGAACCTACCCTGAACTCGGGCATCGGTTCCCTGATCAGGAAAATCAAGGACATGACGAAAATCCCCGTGGCCGTCCTGACCAACGGTTCCCTGCTATGGCTGCGCGAGGTCCAGGACGCTTTGGATGCCGCCGATCTCGTGCTCCCTTCATTGGATGCCGGGAGCGACGCCCTATTCCGCCAAGTCAACCGCCCGCACCGCAGCCTCTGGTTCGCCCAGATGGTCGACGGCATCGCCGGCTTCACCAAGCGCTTCCAGGGGGAGATCTGGCTGGAAGTGTTCCTGCTCGCCGGCGTGACCGCCATTCCGGCGGATGCGCAGAAGATCGCGGCCATGGTCGAGCGCATTGGACCCGCGCGGACACAGATCAACACCGTCACCCGGCCACCGACCGAAACATATGCCTCTCCGGTTCCGTTCGATCAGCTACGCAAGCTGAAAGACTTGTTTCCCGGTCACGTGGAAATCATCAGCGAGGCCGAATGGCCGGGAACGACCTGGGGGCTCAAAGATGAAACGAATACCGAGAATATCCTGGCCTTGCTCCGCAGGCGTCCTTGCACCTCCGGGGACGTGGCGAAAGGTCTGGGCATTCATGCCCTGGCGATACTCAAGCACCTGGACGCCCTCACCCAGGAGGGCCAGGTGGCGATAACCCGCATTGACGGGCAGACATTTTATACTGCCACCGGCACCAATGCTAAAAAGGACAGCCACACATGAACGAAATCGTGATCATCAGCGGCAAGGGTGGCACAGGCAAGACCAGCATGGCCGCCTCGTTCGCCGTGCTGGCCGAACGACCGGTCATCGCCGACTGCGATGTGGACGCGTCCGATTTGCATCTGCTTCTGAAGCCGGAGATCATTCGCCGTGAGAAATTTCTTGGGGGGAACAAAGCCCGTATCAAGGCAGGTCATTGCATCGCCTGTGGAAAATGTGAGGAGCTCTGCAATTTCAATGCCGTGTACTTTGACGGTTGCGGCAACGGCAGGGTGGGAAAAACCTTTCGCATCGATCCCTTCGCTTGCGAGGGCTGCGGAGTCTGCGTGCGCTTATGCGCCGAGAATGCCATTGAATTCCACCCAGAAATCAGCGGCGAATGGTATGTGTCCAATACCCGCTGCGGGCCGATGGTCCACGCCCGACTCGGCATTGCCGCCGAGAACTCGGGCAAGCTGGTCTCCACGGTTCGCAAGGAAGCCCGGCGCATCGCCGAGGAGGAAAAGCGCTCTATGATCATCGTTGACGGCCCGCCGGGCATTGGCTGCCCGGTGATCGCTTCGCTGACCGGCGCCACTCTGGTGCTGGTGGTCACCGAACCGACCGTATCCGGCGAGCACGACCTGGAGCGAGTGCTGGAACTGGCCCGCCATTTCGACATGCCGGCGGCGGTCTGCGTGAACAAGTGGGACCTGAATCCGGAAATGACCGAACGGATCGAGGACATGGCCCGCCGCTCCGGGGCGAAGATCGCCGGCCGCATCCGCTACGATCGCACCGTAACCGCTGCGCAGCTGCAAGAACGGGCGGTGGTGGAAACCGCGGCTCCCTGCGCCGAGGACATCCGGCGGGTATGGAAAGATGTAAGCCTCTAGGAGACAATGAAATGAAAGACAAGAACATGAAAACGGATCCGAAAAATGGCAATGGTACGCAAGCGGCCTGCGACAGTTGCCATGACAAGGAATGTGCTGCGGCTATCCGCAAGAACGACGAAAGCGAGCAGGAATTCACCGAACGCCGCGAGCTCGAGTCTCGGCTCTGCCGCATCCAACACAAGATCGTCGTCCTGTCGGGAAAGGGAGGCGTCGGCAAGAGCACGGTTGCCGTCAATATCGCCGTGGCGTTGCTCATGGCCGGGAAGCGGGTCGGTTTGCTTGACGTCGACATCCATGGCCCGAGCATTCCAACCATGCTGGGACTGGATGGCGCCAGGCTGCAAGGCAGTACCGACGGTTTACAGCCTGTCGATGCCGACGGCCTCAAAGTCATGTCGCTGGGTTTCATGCTTGGCGACGCCGACCAGGCCGTGATCTGGCGAGGCCCCATGAAGATGGGGGCGATCAAGCAGCTCCTCAAGGATGTGGCTTGGGGGGACCTGGATTACCTGGTCATCGATTCCCCGCCTGGTACCGGGGACGAACCGCTCTCAGTCTGCCAGCTGATTGGCAATCTGGACGGGGCGGTGGTCGTCACAACGCCGCAGAAAGTGGCGGCTGTGGATGTGCGAAAGTCTATCAATTTCTGTCGCCAGCTCGGCGTGCCGGTGCTTGGCGTGGTGGAGAACATGAGCGGCTTCGCCTGCCCCAAGTGCGGCGAGATCACGCAGATCTTCAGCACCGGCGGCGGCAAGCGCATCGCCGCCGACATGGGCGTGCCGTTCCTCGGCTCCGTCCCCATGGATGTCGCGATCGCTGCGTCGGGCGACAGCGGCCTGCCCTTTGTCCGTCATAACGCCGCCTCGCCGACCGCTGGGGTCATGCGGGAGATCATCCGACCACTCTTGGCCTTGGAACCTGCCGCGGTAGCCGCTACCATGAACGATAAAATCGAAAACAAGGAGAAATCAAACATGAAGATCGTAATTCCTGTAGCTGATGGTAAATTGTCAACGCATTTCGGACACTGCGAGCGTTTTGCCCTGATCGACGTGGATCCGACGGAAAAGAAGATAATCAAGCAAGATGAACTCAAGGCTCCCCCTCATGAACCGGGGCTATTGCCGAAATGGCTGGCGGAGCGGGGCGCAAACATGATCATCGCCGGCGGCATGGGCCAACGCGCCCAGGCGCTGTTTGCCGAGCATGGCATCGAGGTGGTTATTGGCGCCCCGGCCGAGACGCCGGAAAACCTGGTGAACTCGTACCTGGCTGGGACCCTGCAATCGGGGGAGAACGTATGTGACCATTGAAGTCCCTTCCGCCATCAGCACCCGTTATGGCCACGCCCGGTGCGTGGTCTGCGGGAGCCTGAACCCAAGATCCCTCAAGTTGGCATTTCAGCCCGCGGGAAAAGGTGCGGTCACAGCATGGTTTCAAGCGTCCCCTGAACTCCAGGGATATGCCGGGATGCTCCACGGAGGCATCATTGCTTCTTTGCTGGATGCGGCCATGACGCACTGCTTGTTTTTCCAAAAAATTCAGGCGGTCACGGGGGACCTTCACGTTCGCTTCCTGCAGCCCATTCCTTGCGAAATTTCCCTGGAGATCTTCGCACGGATCCTTTCCTCTAGGCCACCGGTGTACCGTCTCAGGGCGGAGATCGGACTGGACGGACAAATTGTCGCTTGGGCGGAAGCAAAATTCATGCAGCGCCAACTGCATCATGGCTAGCTGCTGATTCAAGGATCACAAAGCGATTTATCATCCAGGCCAAAAGTGAGCGATCTGGTTCACATCTCAGCGGTCCTTCAAAAGCGACAGCCCGGAATGAACTGACAACTACGGCCCAATCAACTCCGGCAGTCACTTGACATCTCCTCCGCTATGTGTTACTAATTTTATTTTCGTAACACTTTCTAGGAGACCCTATGCCCGTCATATGTCTTTCTGTTTCGCCCGCTGCTCCTGCCCGGACAGCTGAATGCCA
>JAQUQF010000082.1 GCA_028749105.1 Acidobacteriota bacterium
CAGGGCAATCAGGAACGCCCCCCACAGGGCCAGATAGAGCCAGGCCGGAAGGATGTTGCCCAGGAAAAAGATGCCGCCGGCGATGAGCAGGACGGAGAAAAAATACTTGACGGCGCTCATCCAGCCGCCGCCGCGGGGCAGGGAGGAGATGGCGCCGGAGAAGGTCCCGGCCAGCAAAAAGATGACGCTCATGCCAAGGGAGAAGACAAAGGTCAGCCAGAAGCCGAGCAGGATGTTTCCCGACTGGCTGATCCAGGAGAGGAGGGCGATGAGCACCGGCCCCACGCAGGGGGCGGCGATGACCGCAGACACGCCGCCGACGATCACGGCGCCGAGATACTCGCTCTTGTGGCTGCCCGACGCTTTGGCGGTGATCCAGGCAGGAACGGGGATGGAGAACAGCCCGGCCAGGCTGAGGCCCATGACGATGAAGATGGCGGCGATGAAGATGACCACGACGGGGTTCTGGAAGGAGATGCCGATCAGCGAGCCGGTCTTGGCGGCGATCACTCCCAGGATCGAATAGACCAGGGAGAGGCCCAGGACGAAGAACAGGGAGAGGACGAAGCCCTTCAGCTTGCGCCCCTGGCTGCGGGCGCCAACAAAACCCATGACGATGGGGATGACCGGGTAGACGCAGGGGGTCAGGCTGGCCAGGAAGCCGGCGGCGAACACCAGCAGGAAGAGGAGGAACGAGGCGCTGCCCATGCGTCCGCGAATGAGGTTCTCCAGGCGGCGCCCCAACGGCTCGCCGCCGCCGGCGGCCGTGTTTCCGGCGGAGTGAAAATCGGGTCCGATCTCGACCCGGACCCGGCTCTGGTCGGGAGGATAGCAGAGTTCGTCGGGATATTCCTGGCAGATCTGGTAGGAGACGTCGAGGTCCAACTGCAAGGGGGCGCGGATGGGCTTCAGGGTTTTCAACAGGACGCGGACGCGGATATCGCCCTTGAAGACCGATTCTTCCCCGTAGGGAACCCCCGCCGGGAAAACGGTTTTTTCCAGGGCGACAAAATCGTTCGCCGCGACCGACACGGCAAAGAAACCATTCTTCAGGTCGGTGACATGATAGCCGGCCGGCAACTGCAAAATGAGCTCGACGGCTCCCTCTGAGGCCAGGGTCTGGGCGCTGATGCGCGGCCGCACCGCTTCCCCGCCGCCGAGCTGGGCGGGGAGAAAAGCGGCCGGGACAAGGATCAGGAACAGGACGATCGCGATTGTCTTTTTCATGGGGCTCCCATCGTAGCAAAGTTTCGGCCCAAGGTCAACGGCCTGTCCGCGTTCAGCGTGCCGGTTCTCCCTCTCTTTTCCCTTGAGTTTCATCGCTTTTTATGGTACCATTTCCTACGCACGCACCTGTAGCTCAATGGATAGAGCTTTTGACTACGGATCAAAGGGTTGGGGGTTCGAATCCCTCCAGGTGCGTTTTTGCTTTTCCTCCATTTTTTAAAAATAAAATGAAGAAAAACGCCGCTTATTTCATGAAAAAAGCCCTGTCCCAGGCCGTCGCCGCTGAAAAGCGCGGCGAAGTGCCCGTGGGTGCGGTGGTGGTGCGCGACGGCTGCGTCATTGGCCGGGGCGGCAATGCCCCGATCGGGGAGAGCGACCCCAGCGCCCACGCCGAAATCAAGGCGCTGCGGCGGGCGGGGAAAAAGGCGGGCGCCTACCGGCTGAACGGCTGCGAGCTGTACGTCACGCTCGAGCCCTGCCTGATGTGCTACAGCGCCATGGTCCAGGCCAGGATCGCGAAGCTGGTTTACGGTGCCGGGGATCCCAAGGGCGGCGTTTTTTCGACCGGGGCTTTCGACAGTGTACAGCATATATTTAACCACCGGATAGAGGTCGAATCGGGACTGCTGGCAGGGCCCGTTTCGGCCATGTTATCGGGTTTTTTCCAGGCGCGGAGAGGTGCCGGAGCGGTTGAACGGGACGGTCTCGAAAATCGTTATACCGGGTGACTGGTATCGTGGGTTCGAATCCCACCCTCTCCGTTTCCTTTATCTTAAATCAAATTGACTGTCTGTGATTTGAAGATACCCCTTTATCAAAATAAATCCTCGAGGGTGGGAACTGCGACCGTAGGGAGCTCATCCCACCCTCTCCGTTTCCTTTATCTTAAATCAAATTGACTGTCTGTGATTTGAAGATACCCCTTTATCAAAATAAATCCTCGAGGGTGGGAACTGCGACCGTAGGGAGCTCATCCCTGCCCCTCGGTCAGGAAGACTTGATGCCCAGGCTCTCGATCTTGTAGCGCAGAGTGGATTCCGAGATGCCGAGTTCTTTGGCCGTTTTTGTTCCGATGAAACGGTTCCGTTCCAGGGCTTGGCGGATCAGTTCCCTCTCGAAATGGCGGATCTTTTCGGGCAGGGGGGCCGTTCCAGAAGCGATCTTTGCCGCCGAGTCGTTGGCCGTATGGAACAGCGGCAGGTCCTGCTCGTCGATCTCCTCGCCGCGCGCCAGGATCACCGCCCGCTCCATGATGTTCTCAAGCTCGCGGACATTGCCGGGGAATTCGTAACGCAGCAGCGCATTCATTGCTTTCCTGCCGATGGCGCGCAGAGGCTTCTTTTCCCTGTCAGAGAACTTTTTAAGGAAATGCTCGGCCAGGAAAGGGATGTCCTCTTGGCGCTGGCGCAGGGGGGGCATGGGGATGGTAATGATGTTAATGCGGAAATAGAGGTCACCGCGGAAAGCGCCGCGCCGCACCTCTTCCGCCAGGTCGCGATGGCTGGCGGAAATGAGGCGGATGTCGACCGCTAGGGGTTTGTTGGAGCCAAGCCGGACGATCTCGCGCTCCTGAATGACGCGCAGCAGCTTGATCTGGGTTTCCAGGGGCAGATCGCCAACCTCGTCGAGAAAGATCGTGCCGCCGTCGGCCTCTTCGAAGCGGCCGGCCCTGCCTTTCTCGGCGCCGGTGAAAGCGCCTTTCTCATGGCCAAACAGCTCGGCTTCGATGAGAGTGGCCGGCAGGGCGGCCAGATTGACCTTGACGAATGGACCGTTCTTCCGCGGCGAGGCAAAATGGATGATGTTGGCCAGCACTTCCTTGCCGGTGCCGCTCTCGCCCCCGATCAGCACGGTGGCCTCGGAATCGGCCACACGCATTGCCAGGTTGACCGTTTCGGACATGTTCTCCGAGCGGTAGATGAAGTTGGCGAACGAATAGCGGCCCTGAAGCTTCTCCTGCAGGCGGATATTTTCACGGGCCAGTGACGACTTTCCCGCCGCCTCCTCGACTAAGTGCAGCAGCACATCGAGCTCGAACGGCTTGGTGATATAGTGGAACGCTCCCTCTTTGAGGAGGCGCACCGCCCGGTCGATCTCGCCGTATGCGGTCATGATGATGACCGGGATGAGCGGCTGCAGCGATTTCATTTTCAGGAAGACCTGCTCGCCGTCCATGCCTGGAAGCTTGTAATCAAGGAGGACGGCATCCGGTACTCGTACCTGGAAGGCAGTGAGCCCTTCTTCGCCATTGGCTGTGGCCTCGACGGTGAATCCTTTCTGGCGGAAGTACTTTTCCAGGACGCGGGCCGCCCCTTCCTCGTCCTCAATGATCAATAAGCGGCGGTCGCTTGGCATGGGGATATTGTATCACAGAATGATGGTGAACTCGGCGCCTTCACCCTCGCCGCTTGCGGCCTCGATGCGGCCGCCCAATTGCGTGACGATCTTCTTGGTCAGCGCCAGCCCGATGCCGCTTCCCTTGGGTTTGAACGAAACGAAGGGGTCGAAAATGGAGTTCAAATGTTCGGGCTTGATGCCGGGGCCGTTGTCGCGCAGTTTGATTTCCAGGGCGTCCTTGTGCCGGCGCACGCGGATGGCGACGATGCCGGCTCCGGATTCAGCGGCGTTGCGCACGATATTGTCCAGGGCCTGAGTCAGAAGGTCGCGATCGCTGACCAGTTCCACCCCCGCTTCCAGGTCGACAGGGATATGAAGCCTCTTTTCCAGCCCTGCCCAGGCCGCTTGGAACTCAGAGAAAAAACGGGGAAGATCGATTTTTTCCTTGTGGACGGGGAGAGAGCGAGTGAGACTGGAGAAGCGCTCGATGATGTCTTGGATGCGCTTGATCTCGCGTTTGACTGCTTGGCTATGACAGGAGACGTTGGCATCGTTGGGATCTAGTTGCGGTTCCAGCATTTGGTAGCTTAGGTATAACGAGTGGAGCGGATTGCGAATCTCATGGTTGATCCCCGCCGTGATCAGGGAGATCTCCTGCAGCTTTTCTTTCTCCTCCTTCTCCCTTTCAATCTCGAGCTCCTTGCGCCCCAGCTGGCGGTTGAAGCTGAAAAGGAACGCGGCCAGTACGAGGACGACGGCCGACTGCAGCAATGTGAGCAGCAGGAGGCTTCTCTTGGCGGCGCGGTGGATCTCATCGATGGCTGAAAAAAAGTAACCGATATGGGCGCTGTAAACGTTCCCGGAGCGGTCGCGCAAGGCGGCGGATATTTCGATGATCTGGCCAAGGGGCGATTCAAAGGTCCTGACGGGATTCGTGTCGACTCCCAGGGGCAGGTAGCCCTCAAATTTCGACGCCGCATGCAGCAGGCGCCCGGAGCCTCGGATCGCCACGTAGACCACCTGCTCATTGGCGAATATTCCGTTCATAAAACGGACCAGCGGTGCCTCGCCCCCGTCCAGCAGTTTGGTCGCCGCCAGTCCCAGGACCTTCTCGATGGTTTTTCCCTCGGAGACCGCCAGTTCCATTGTTCTGGCCTCCACTGCCCGGCGATTGCCAAGGTTGAGAAAATAAAAAACAACGATGCCGCTGACGCAAAGGGCGATCATGGCAGCGATGTATTTGACGCTGACCCTCACCTTTTGCCGTGTCTCCCCGGTCCCTTCCGGTTTCCGCTTCCATCCTGGATCCCATGCTGGCTCCAGAGCGGAAAGCCCCGGCGGTCGCGTAAAACAATGCGCTCTCCCTGCAGCGAGATCTCCTGGGCAATTAGGTAGGGATTGCCTTCGGCTTCTGACAACAATGAGCCGCGAATGCGGATCTTCATTCCCACGGTGATATCGTTCTCCAGGAACCACTGCGGGCAAACCTCCACACGGCAAGTGCCCTGTTCCATGCTCAGGATGGTCAGAACGAGAAACTTGGATCTCTTGCCGTACGTTTCCTCAAGGTCGATGCGCTGCACTGTTCCCTGGATGTCAACCAGTTTGTCGGGATTGAAAAAATGAAAGGATGACGGCTGCGCCTGCAGGCTTGATGCCAGCAACAAGATCCCCGCAAAAAAAGGTCGCAACTTTTCCATGTGGCTTCAGATGGACAATTCCATCCCCCCTGAAATTGTAAAGAAATCGTAGCGAAAATACAAATCGTTCGAATGATTATCCCGGTAACCGCCGGCAACGAACAGGTCGATGGCCCCGATTCTTTTGGCTATCCGCATATTGACCTGCTTCTGGGTGTCGGATCTGAAGGCTAGGGGTTGAATCGATACACCGTCAAGGTCCAGTGCATCGATGCCCTTGTACTCTTTATTAAAATAGGAAAAATCTAGGGCGAATTCCAGGCCCCAAAAGGCCTCGGTCTTGATGCCGAGGGAGATGCGCGCCCCCTGCCAGAAGAAATCCTCGTCCACCTGCTCCAGAGCCCATTCGGAAGCGGCGATTGCATGGATTCCTTCCAGGGAGTTCTGGTTTTTCCGGTAGAGGAACTCGGCAACCAGGCCTGTCTTGTAGCCCAGCCCTTGGGCGACCCTCATGACGATATAGGGCTGGGGAATGGCCAAGTCGATCGTGGCGGCATCGGTCGTAGCTTCTCCGTCAAGCGGGGCGACGGGACGGGATGGAAAGCCGCGGCGATTGTGAAGATCTGCGCTGGCGCCGGCTGCGGGTGCAACCCAGGCGGCAGAGGAACTCGGCATGCCGATGTGGGGGAAAAGCAGGTAGTTCATGCCCAGGGTGAGGCGCAGCGTGGTCTGGGTGGAGAAAAACGAACTCAGTTCCAGGAACGCCGCCAGGCGGGTGCGGTCATACGAGTCTTCGTTCAGGTAGTTGCTCTGGCGCATGCCCAGGCTGAGCCGACTGAAAACATGCTTGCTAAAAGCGTGCTTAACGCCGACGGTGATGCCTGGAACCGCCGTGTTCAGAAAGGAGAGGTCGTTCTGATAATAGGTCAGGCTGAAATCGGGGGAGACGTACAGGGATGTTCGTGCTGAAATGATCTTGAAAAAGCTGACCCCCCCCGCGACCATGGAGGAGTTCAAGTAATTGTTGCTTTTGTAGAACCTGCCATTGGCCTCCAGGAAGAGGTTCCATGAATTCGTTCCCATGTCGAGTCCCAGCCCGGGGGATAAAGTGGTGTCGGCGACTTGGTACGCGTTCCAGAATATGTTGCTGGAGTGGCTGAAATCCAGGTAGGGGGAAAGGGTAAGCTTGGTTTCCGCTGCAACGGCCAGTGTCGAAAGGAAAAAGAAAAAACAAAGGGAGAGCCGGGCTCTCCCCGTGTTGCCACGCTTCATCTTTGGCTTAGGCATTAACGTTTGCCGTTCGTTCTCCGGTTGCGATTGTGATTCAGGTCCGGATCGCCTGTGTTGCCGGAGCTGTTGCCATTTCCGCCAGACCAGGTGTTCTGCCACTGGTGAGTGTAATTGTAGTTGAAATTGTTGCAGCCGCCATTTTGTTGACCGTTATTCATTTGAGCGTGCTGGTACTTGTGGCCACCGCGGCCCATGTACCCCGTCCCGTCCTGGGGGCGAACCCAGTCGGGATCAATGCAGTTGGGAATGCCGTCGTTGTCGGAATCGCGAGCCAGATCATTGATGCCGTCGCCATTCTCATCGATGAAGCCAAAACGCTGCAGGATGTTTTTCTGCGTCAGTGAACCTGCTGGCGCCTCGTCCTTGCCCATTGCCGCAAAAGCCATACTTGCGATCATGATGCTCGCCGCCACCATCAAAACAACACGAAAATGTTACACTCCTGGTCCCACGCCGTGCCGCGCACCAGCGAGACCTGCGCGTTGTTCGGCGTCTGCCAGTAGTGCAGCCCCGGCTGCTCGTTGAAGATGAACTGCTCGCCCTGCCTGCCAATGGAGGACGGCCAGGTGTAGGCGAGCACGCCTTCCTGGTAGCGGCCGCGCACGGTGCGCAGCGTCGCCTCGATGCGCGGGTCGGCCGGGTCGAACAGGATTTCGGGGTGCAGCGTGCGCAGGTTGTCCCAGTCGTTGCCGGCGGTCGTGCGCTCGAGCGCAGGCGGAATGTAGCCGCCGGTCTTGGCGGTCTGCGCGTCGAGCAGCTTGTCGAACGCGGCACGGAACCGTTTCTCCTGCGCCTCGAACCGCGCCAGGTCCGCGGCGTTGTCCATCTCCCGGGCCATGTAGACCGCGTTGCGCACCCCGATCAGGCCCCAGAGATGCTGACCGGTCTGGCGGCAGTCCTTGAGGTACGCGTCGTCCGCAATGGTCGCGGGCGGGAAGACGCCGCACGGGTCCTGGGTGATGACGCTGTCGAGCCACGCCATGGCTTTGACCACGCCGGGATAGACGCGATCGAGAAATGCCCGGTCGCGCGTGAGCTGGTAGTG
>JAQUQF010000083.1 GCA_028749105.1 Acidobacteriota bacterium
GAAGAGGATGAAAAAGGCGATCAGCACGGGCAGCCCGAGGAGGAAATGGACCATGTTGGTGGTCACCACCATGATCGGCAGCACCTCGACGGGAAACTTGATCTTCTTGATCAGCGCCCCCTGCACATTAAGCACGTTGGCCGATTCGAGCAGCGAGGAGGAGAACCAGGTCCAGGGCAGGATGCCGTTGAACAGAAAGAGGGCGTAGTGCTTGGTGCTCTCGAAGCCGGCCACGCGGCCGCCGCTGACGATGAAGCCGAAGACCACCGTATAGACCATCATCAGCAGCAGCGGGTTCAGCAGGCTCCAGAAGTAGCCGAGCACGGTGCCGCGGTAGCGCGCCTTCAGCTCGCGCGAGACCAGGGTGAAGATCAGCTCGCGATGGCGGATGATTTCCTTTAATTTTTCGATCATGCGGATTCCGGAAGCCTATTATACCGCAAAAAATGCCTTTGCCGAAGCATTTTTGCATTTTATCTCGCGCGCGGCTCCAGCAGACAGATAAAAAGGCCGCCGGTTGAAAATAAAATAATTAATCGTTAAAATTGTTGACAAGGGATAGGGAACGGGGGAAAGGACCAATGGCGGTAAAGGATCGTGAAGAAAAAAGCGCGGACATGCAGGAGGAAAACCAACGCCTGCACAGGGAAAATCTTCGCCTGCAGCGCGCGGTGGAGGAACTGGGGATACTGAACGAGATCGCCACGGCCATCAACTCCACCCTGGCCCTGGAAAGGATCCTCGACCTGATCACCCAGCGCTGCGTGCACCACCTGGGCGCCGAGCAGGGGGCTGTGCTGCTGCTGGAGGAGCACAAGGAGGAAAGGCCCTTCCAGACACTCTGCCGGGTCGGCGACACCAGCCACAAGCGGCTGCCCTTCCGCCTCGACGACCAGTTGGCAGGCTGGATGCTGCGATACCGTTCGCCCCTGCTCATTAACGACCTGGGCAGCGACCCGCGTTTCGCCACCGGCGTCGGCGACCTGTTCGCCGTGCGCTCATTGCTGTGCGTGCCCATGGTCTGCAAGGGGCGCATGACCGGCCTGCTCGCCGTCTTCAACAAGAAGGCGGGGGCGGGGTTCAGCGAGGACGACCAGCGCCTGCTGGCCATCATCGCCAGCGAGTCGGGCCAGGTCATCGACAACGCCCGGCTGGCCGAAAAGGAAATGGCGCTGATGCACATGCAGGAAGAGATGCGCCTGGCACAGGAGATGCAGAACAATCTGCTGCCCAAGGAGGCGCCGCGCCTGGCCGGCTATGATATCGCCGGCAAAAGCATGCCGGCCAAGGAGGTCGGCGGCGATTATTTCGACTTCCTGGCCATCGATGATAAGCGGCTGGCATTCTGCCTGGGCGACGTTTCGGGCAAGGGGCTGCCGGCGGCTCTGCTCATGGCCAACCTGCAGGCGGCCGTGCGCAGCCAAACCATGTCCGGAACCTCGCTGACCGCCTGCCTGGAGCGCGCCAACTCCCTCCTGTTCCGCAACACCAGCCCGGAAAAATTCGCCACCCTTTTCTTCGGTTGCCTGGACACTTCGCTCCATGTTCTTCATTATTGCAACGCCGGCCATAACCATCCATTCCTGATCGGAGTCAAGGCTGAACCGCTCCGTCTGAGCGAGGGCGGCCTGGCCCTGGGCTGCTTCGAATCGTTCCCATTCGCAGAAAACCAGGTGCCATTGGACCCCGGCGACCGGCTGGTCGTTTTCTCCGACGGCATCAGCGAAGCGGTCAATCCCGCCGACGAGGAATTCGGCGAAGCCAGCGTGTATGAATTGGCCGTCGCCAACCGCGGCGCCTCAGCCGCGGAACTGATCGAAAAAATATTGAAAAGCGTAAGCGCCCATGCCGGAGGCAGGCCGCAGATGGACGACATGACCCTGGTGGTGATCCAGAGAGAATAATGATCGGCCGGACCGTATCCCATTACCGCATCCTGGAGAAGATCGGCTCCGGCGGCATGGGCGAAATCTATCTCGCAGAGGACACCAAGCTCGAGCGCCAGGTGGCGCTGAAATTCCTGCCGCGGCATTTGATCGCGGACATGGAAGCGCGGGAGCGCTTCAAGCGCGAGGCCCAGGCGGCGGCCGCCCTGAACCACCCCAACATCGTCACGGTGTACGAGATCGGCGAGCACGAGGGCCAGGTCTTCATCGCGATGGAATACGCCGCGGGCCAGACATTGAAGGAATTGATTTCCGAAGGGGCAGACCCCCGTGTCTGCCATGATATCGATGGCAACCAGAAGAAGGGCGAACACAAGGGTTCGCCCCTGCCCATCACCCAGGTCATCGACATAGCCGCGCAGATCGCCGCCGGCCTGGCCGCCGCCCACGCCAAAAACATCGTCCACCGCGACATCAAGCCGCAGAATATCCTGATAGACAAGGATGGCCGGATCAAGATCCTTGATTTCGGCCTGGCCAAGCTGAAGGGCGCCAGCCCTCTGACCCAGGAATCGTTCACCATGGGCACGGTGCACTACATGTCCCCCGAACAGGGCCTGGGCAAAGAGGTCGACCCGCGCAGCGACATCTGGTCGCTCGGCATCGTGCTGTACCAGCTGGTCAGCGGCAAGCTCCCCTTCCGCGGCGAATACGACCAGGCGGTCATTTATGCCATTTTAAACGAAGAAACGCCCCCCCTGGGGATCAAGGCGACCCCGGCCGGCGCCGGGCTGGAAAAGGTCATCCGCCGCTGCCTGGCCAAGAAGCGTCACGAACGGTACCCGTCGGCAGAAGCCCTGGCCACGGCCCTGCGAGGATTGGATAACGCCAAAGAGACGACCCGGCCCGAAACGGGCACGCGGCGCAAATTTTCCCGGCGCGCCTTGCTGACGGCGATTCCCCTGTTGCTGCTTACCGGCATCCTGGGGTTCATCACGCTGAACCCGCGGGCGTTCGTCACAATGAAACGATTCTTGGGGATGGGCACCATCCCCCACGACAGGCACCTGGCCGTGCTGCCGCTTCATTCCAGCGCTGGCGGTGACGCCGCCCTGATGGCTGACGGCTTCACCGCCGTGATCACCGACAAGCTGACCTGGATGGAGCAGTTCCACGACTCTCTCTGGACCGTCCCGCTGGCGGAGGTCCTGAAGCACCGCGAGAAGTCGGCGTTCGCCATGCAGCGCCTCTGGGGATGCCGCCTCTTCGTCTCCGGCGAGCTGTACGCGAGGGGGAATTCCCTGCGCCTCAGGTTGAAGCTCGACGACGCGCGCACCGGGCGCGAGATGAAACGCGTCGAGCTCCAGGGGCATATAGGAAACCTCTCCCTCTTTCAGGACGGGCTGCTCGCCAAGCTCAAGGAGTTGCTCGAACTCCCGGTGGACCCGCGGGCCGTGAAAACGGTCAATGTCGGCGGAACGGCCATGCCCGGCGCTTTCGTCCTCTTTCTCAAGGGCATGGGAATGGCGCAGTTCCAATCCGGCATGGAACCGCTCGACATGGCGATCACGCTCCTGGAAAAGGCCCTGAAGCAGGATCCGAGCTATGTCCAGGCCCGGCTATCCCTAACCGATGCCCTGCGCTTCAAATATAAGCGGAACCGCGACCCGCTCGTGATGCAGCAGGCCCTCGAGCATGGACGACAAGCAAGCCAGGAAGCCGGACCATGGGCTCCGGCGCATCTGGCCTGTGGGCTGCTCGCAGTCGAGGGGAACGAAAAGGCCAAGGCCCAGGAGGAATTCCAGGAAACGCTGCGCCTGAACGAGCGCTGCTACATGGCCTGCATCGAGCTGGCGAAGCTGAACACGACGCTGGGCAGGATCAATAAGGCCGAGGGGCTGTACAAGCGCGCCATTGCCATCCGCACGGGCTATCCCCGCGCCCTCGCCTATCTCGGCTTTTTTTACAAGCAAAACGGCCGCATCGACGAGGCCCTGTCGCTGTACAGGCAGGCGACCGCGCTGGCCCCGGGCGATTTCAACGCCTTCAACAACATGGGGAACATCTACATGCTGCAGAACGACAAGGCCGAGGCCATATCTACGTTCGAGCGCTCCATCGCCATCCAGCCAAATGCCGTCGCTCAATCCAACCTGGCCACCCTGCTCTTCTATCAGGGCAATTACCGGAAAGCACTGCCGCTTTTCAAGGAAGTTGCCGACAATGGAGCCGACTGCCGATTGTGGGGCAACCTGGCCGACACCTACCGCCAACTGCCCGAATACATGGACAAGGCCATCGCCGCCTACCGCAAGGCGATCGGCATGGCCATGGACGAACTGAAGAAAAATCCCGACAACATCGATCTCCTGTCGGTGCTTGCCCTATACCATGCCCACAGCGGCGAAAAGGCCCAGGCGCTGAAGGCGATCGGCCGCGCCCGCGAACTGGCACCGGCCGATCTGGAGATCATTCGCCGGGCCATCCTGACGTATGAGGCTGCCGGCGAAAGGTCCCAGGCCCTGGAGGCCCTGCGCGATTTCCACGAGCGGCTGGGCAGCAGCGCGGAGATCGAGAAGGAGCCCGACCTGGCAGAGATGCGCCGCGATCCGCTGTATATGGAGATCATTGCTGATCGCAAATAAAATCAACGCGGCCGCAAAACGAAGCAGCGGCCAAAAAGGAGAAAGACGATGACAATGAAAGAACCAACCATGAAAGAAATCAGAGTCGAAGTCGAGGGCGACAGGATCAAGCTGAAGCGGAACCATGCCTTCACGCTCTACAACGACGAATTGATCACCTGGACCTGCAATCACGTTTTCGCGGTCCATTTTCCCCCGGGGTCTCCATTTGCAGCGGAGAATCATGGCAGGACCAGCACCCTGATCAGGACAAAAGCAACCACGCCCCATCTCCCCTATGAATACACCGTCGCCGTCCATGACGGCATCAAGGTTTTGATTCTCGATCCGGTGCTGATCGACGTCCCCCCGGAAAACTGAGCGGGAATTTTTCAGGGCGGCCGCAAACTTTACCGCGATCAGGCGAAGGCGAGGAGTTCACTCGCCGGCGAGGATCGTCTCCATCTCCCGCGTGTAAACCCCCTTGTCTTTGAAAATGACCAGCGGCTTCTCGCGCCGGCAGCGGCCAGGGCTTTTCCCCAGCTGCACCAAAAAACGGTCGGGAGGCGACGCGGCAAAGGGCTGGACCGGGCGGAACCTGGCGGCGTGTAGGCCGCGGGCGGCGGCGGTTTCGAGGAGTTCATCCCTGCGGGAAAACGGGTAGATCAAAAAAAGTTTTCCGCGCGGGGCCAGGCAGGCGGCACAGCCCTGCAGCAGGCTGGGCAGCTCAAGGGCGATCTCGAAGCGAGCCAGGCGGATGGTCGGGTCGGGGCTGAGGCGTCCCTGGCCGGCCCTGAAAAAAGGCGGGTTGCAGAAGATGGTCTGCACATTGCGGATGCCGGGGTGGATTTTTTTGAAATCGCCGTGGATGACATGGAAGCGGCCGCTGAAGCCGTTCGCCGCGGCGTTCTCCACGGCCAGGCGCTGGAGCGCATCCTGGATCTCGATGCCGGTGACGGCCGGGAATTTTCCCCGGTGCAGCGCCAGCAGCGCGACCACGCCGACACCGCAACCGACCTCCATTGCCGGCTTCGTGGAGCGGGGCAGGAAAGCGGCCAGGATCGGCGAATCGACGGCGAAACGGTAGCCCTTCTTCAATTGCGTGATGATCACTTTCCCGTGGTAGAAGGTGTCGCTGGTGGTTTGCGGTTCACTCATGCGCTGAATCCAGAGCAAGGCGGAAGGTATACGGTGTAGAGTAGGAAATACAAATTCCAAATCTCAAATTCCAAATTCCAAATAAATTCCAAGCTCCAAATTCCAATATCCAAAACAAAGGCCTTTGCAGGTTTCCTCTCTTCGTTTGGGTCATTGGGTAATTGGTGCTTGGTGCTTGTTTGTGATTTGGTGCTTGTGATTTGGAATTTTATTCATGCCTGTTTTTATTTCTTGCCGTCTGCCGAGTACTGATTCAAATATTCACGCACGAGATTCAGGGCATAATATTCGCTTCTGAGCTTGACCACTTCGCGGTTGCCGGTGAAGATCTGGCGCATCCCTTGTTCGCAGTTCTCGGCGCTGAGATGCATATAGACCAGGCCCAAGGGTTTCTTGGGATTGTCGCCCCCGGGCCCGGCGATGCCGGTCACGGAGAGGCCGATGGCGGCGCCGCACAGTTTGCGCACCCCGGCGGCCATCTCGGCGGCCGTGGCTTCCGATACGGCGCCATGCCGCTTCAGCGTCTCTTCCCTGACGCCGAGCAACCCCGTCTTCACGCTGTTGGCATAGGCGATGACGCCGCCCAAAAAGACCTCGGAACTGCCGGGAACCGAAGTGACCTGGTTGCCCAACCCGCCGCCGGTGCAGCTCTCGGCCACGGCCAGGCTGAGCCCGCGGGCCTTCAGCCCTTCCACGACGACCTCGGGCAGGGAGATCTCCTTTTCAGCGAAGATGAAGTCCTTCAGGCGCTCGCGTACTTTTTCTGCCAATTCATCGGTCAGGCGCCGGGCCTCTTCGTCGGAATTCCTGGAGCGCCCCAGAAAGTGGAACTCGATCATGCCGGGAGAGGCCAGGATGGTGGTGACCGGATTGCGGTACCTGCGGTAGATATCGGCGCAGCGGGAGTCGGCCTCGGATTCGCTGATTCCCGTCAGCTTGAAGGTGCGGGAATAAATGAAATAATTGCTGGCCGGGGCCAGGTGCTTTTCGAACACGGCTTCAAAAATGGGGATCAATTCATTGGGCGGCCCGGGCAGCAGCAGCACCTTGCAGCCGCCCTCTTCGCAGTAGAGGCCGGGGGCGGTTCCCACCGGGTTGGGAATGACCTCGGCACCCTCGATGACGAAGGCCTGGCGGGCGTTGATCTCGGGCATGTCCATGCCGCGGCGCTTGAAGATGCCTTGCAGTTCGCTGACGATCTCCTCGCGGAAGACCAGCTCCTTTTTCAGCGCCGTGGCCACGGCCTCGCGGGTGATGTCGTCCTCGGTCGGGCCTAGTCCGCCGCTGAGGATGACCAGCTGGGCTCGCTGGCAGGCCTTCTTGACGATCCAGGAGAGGTTATCCATGTGGTCGCCCACCACCACTTTCATGTCCATCAGGATCCCCTTCTCGCGCAGGCGCCGCGCCACGTAGATGGAGTTGGTGTCGACGCGGTCCAGGTCGAGCAGTTCGCTGCCGACGGCAATGAAAATGGCGCGCATGATTCCCTCTCCGGCACCTTATAAATGAAAAGCCAGAGAGTGTCAATCACGGGACAGATTCAAGCGCTATTTTGGAAAATTCAAATGACCCAAACGAGAGAAGAAACTTCCGCTGGCCTTCGTTTTGGACATTGGAATTTGAGATTTGGGATTTGTTTGTGATTTGGTGCTTGGGATTTGGAATTTGGGTGAAAAAAAAGGGCGGGTTTGAAACCAGCCCCTCTATCTCATTTTAACGGTTTGTCAGCCCTGGAATCTCTTCTCTAGTTCGGCATAGCGCACGTC
>JAQUQF010000084.1 GCA_028749105.1 Acidobacteriota bacterium
GGCCTTGCCCGCGGCAAAAGCGCCGGGCGGAATGGCGGCGAGAATCACCGTACCCACCAGGATCGGGAAAAATCTCCATTTATTTTTCAATGCGTTGACTCCTTGACGGCAGGTCGCAGACCGCAAAAGACTGCCTTTGCCATCACGATCTTATAACGAATCCGGGTGAACCGCAACCGCCGGGGGCTGCCCGTTGCACACACCCCTGCCGGGGATCAGCGCATCATCCTTTTTTCCGCCCGGCGATCCACCCCACCAGCGGCGGGACCCAGCAAAGGTCTGCGATGACGGTTTCCAGCGCGGTGGAAAACTGCGTGTCGGGCACGAACCCGAGCCAGCGGGCCGCCAGCAGCCCGAGGGGAACGATCAGGATGATGGCCAGGCTGGAGACCATCACCGGGTTTTTGCGGTACCTGGCCAAGGCCGGGGCAAGGGCTTTTTCCCGCCGATAAAGGAAAACGAACCCCGCAATGTTCGCCCCGATCTGATCGGCAAGGGCGTAAAAGTAAGGGATATAAAAAGCCTCGACCCCATACACGTTGATCCCCAGGAGGCGGCTGCCCCAGTCGATGACCCAGGGGAAGCCCATCCCCAGGAGCTTGCCCCAGCCATATGCCTGGGCCATGCTGCCGCTGGCGCCCGAAACGCGCTTGCGGATCGCGAAGATCCCCTCGAAGATGCTTTCGCCCTCGCCCGACAAGGTGCGCACGAGCCACTGCCCGATGGCGCTGCCCTGGAACCCGAAGTGATCCAGCAGCGCGCCCGTCAATAGACCGCCGGCAAAACCGCCGCCGGTGTATTTGATCAGTTCGCCGAACTCCTCGCCCTGGCCTTCTTCTTCAAGTTCACGAATCTCTTTTTTAGACATTTCGGCTTCGCCCCGTGATATTTCCTTGCCCATAATTCTTTGACTTCGAATCTCTTCTTCGTGACAGCTTCTTCCCCGGTGCCTGCCCTAGTATTTGCAGCGCTTCAACGGTCCGTCCCCAATCCCGCCTCATCCTTTAAAGCCTCCGCTCGACGAATACCGGATCGCGCCAGGACGATGCCGACGGCCGTCACCCAGAGCATCAGCAGCGGCAGCGAGGCATATGCCGCCGGCGACAGGCTGTCGAGCAGGAACAGGAAGCCCAGGCCGGAAAGGAAGATCGTCGCCGCCAGCGCCAGGGACGTCCAGGCCAGCCACATCGGCAAACGGGCCTTGCCGTTGCGTATCAGCCGGAATCCGGTCAGGGCGAAAACGGCCATCAGCAGCATCTTCACGCCGTCGATGCGGTTGAGGACAGCGAAAACCGCTTTGGCCGCATCCGCCCGGTTGCCGGGCACCAGGGACAGGCAGAGATAGGCGCCCAGGCAGAATTGCGTGAAGGAAATGGCCGCCGCCGCCAGGCCCGCCGCCAGGATCGTCCTGCCGAGCAGCGTCTCGTTCGCCGCCAGGGCGTATCTGGCCAGGCAGACCAACACGATTCCCAGGGTGACGGCCGGCAGGCCCTCCGTAAAAAAGAACTGCACGAACGCGACAGCTTCATGGCCCGCATACATGCGGATCAGCTCCGCTCCCGATTTCGTCACGTCGGCCGATGACGACCAGACGCTCAGCCCGACGATCCAGCTCACGCTGAACAAAATTCCCGCCCAGGCCGGAAGCCGGAGCAGATCGTTTCCCCGCGACGACGGAGAAGAGTTGTCATTCATTCTTCATGCCTCCCGGAGTCGGAGCATCGCTTCAGAATATCGCTGAAAGAATTTTAGGAAACCGGCAGCGAAAATGCAATCTGCTTTCTTTATTTCCCGGTATGCTGAATGCAAGCAACGTTCCCCATATCCCATTATTGTTTTCAATGTCTAATATTAAAGCCTAATCCCGGAGACACTCAAGCGCTGTCTCGGCCGTCTGAATCAACTAGTCGGACAAGCGGCGGGCAATGAAGCTGCCTATCTCGGCCCCCTTCTCGTAGTCCCAGATTTCGTTGCCCGAGTCCGGAATGCCGGTGGAATAGATCTTCCCGACCAACTCACCCTCGTCCGGCATCTTACCCTCCCAGAGGAAGCGGAAAACAATGTGCGTGTTATAGACGGGATAATGGAGCAGCAGGCGGAAGCTATCGCCACGACAGTCGTAGCCATTTAGATCCTGGCTACTTAGGGCGTCGATGCGATAGGTGTTGTCCGCATTCATCCGCACGCTCCACTCGGCGTCGATGTACATGGAATATTCCGTCACATTATTTTGGAAAATCCAGGTGCCCAGCAAGTCGGAGATATCGATGCTGTTCTTTTTGCAGGACGGCTGGGCCAGGACGGCAACGAAAAGAATGAAGGGCAGGATCGAATATTTTCGCGACTGAATTCTTTTCATTTTTGTCCTCGCTTGCCTATTTTAACCATGATATTTTTAAAATCAATAGCAAGCGCTACCCTGTTCATTATCTTAAATACACAGATTAACAGTCCCATTCCCCCCTGCACTCAGCGACAAACCTCACGCTTACGGCTTTTACGGAAATGAATCAAGCCCTTGATCTGGCGTCTTTTCTGTAGAACGCAATCAAACATACCGTTATAAACACGAATATAAGAACCACGATGCTGGAAAAAACCAGCACGGTGCCCTTGCCCGTGACCTGGTATTGGATCACCGCGTAGAAGATGGCGATGGCGGAAGAGAGCAGCCAGACCAGCCAGGAGGTCAGGGAAATATCCTTGCTGGACTTGTTGGCGATGATCTTCTTCCATTGCGGGAAACAGGCGATCACGCCAGCAACGGCACGCAACCTTTTCCGAATGTAGGGGCGGGTCTGTGACCCGCCCGCAGGACAAATTCCCAATCCCAAGCACCAAATTCCAATGACCCAAACGCAGAAAAATCCGTAGGGCACGGCGTGCCGTGCCCAACAATTCATCCCCTATCGTAGGGGCACAATCTTCGCGCCCGTAAAATCATCGTTTTATGTCTCAGATACTGCATGCAATATATTTCGTCTTATAAATATATAAGTACCTTGTACATGCACATTATTGCGTGTCAAACGAATGATTTAACTGTTTGATAAACCGCAGTTAAATGCGTTTTATTACCTAATATTGCGATTAAAGTGCATTTTATTGCGTTTTATGCTTGACAATTAATTTCTCACCTGCCAGACTTGGGCTATGAACCTGGCAAACATGAGTGACAAAGCGATCCTGAGCGAACTGGGAAACCGCTTGCAGCGCGAGCGCTTGAATCGCAATATGACCCAATCAGAGTTGGCGGTGAAATCCGGAGTATCCGTGCGGGCGCTGCAATACCTGGAAACGGGACGGTCATGCACGCTGGCTTCCATGATCAAGATCCTCAGGGCCATGGGAAGCCTGGCCTCACTGGATGCCTTTTTCCCCGAAAGCGGACCAAGCCCGGTGCAACTTGCCAGGTTGAAAGGTCGGGAAAGGGAAAGAGCCTCCGGCATTGGCGAAAAACGTGGCAAGAAGAAATAATCCGACTACCGCCTCGCGCGGCAAGCGGGTGGATTTTGCCTGGGTTCGATTGTGGGACCGGTATGCCGGCGTGGTGGCCTGGAACAAAGAGCGCGATATCGGAGAGTTCGAATACGAGGCCTCCTTTCTAAAGCAAGGATTGGAGATAGCCCCGCTGACGATGCCCTTGCGCAGCGGCATATTTTCGTTTCCCCTGCTGAACAAGGAAACCTACCACCGACTGCCGGGCCTGCTGGCCGATGCGCTGCCCGACCGCTTCGGCAATGCCATCATCAATGCCTGGCTGTCGCGAAATGGGCGCTCCATGGATGACTTCACGTCGCTGGAACGACTCTGCTATATGTGGAACCGGGCCATGGGCGCTCTCGAGTTCAAGCCAACATGCGGTCCAGGGCCGGGAAAAGCGGTTCCGATCGAGATCGGAGAACTTTCGCGGTTGGCAGCCGACATTCTGCATCATCGGACAGACTGGGCGGTGAACTTGAAAGGAAGCCGGGCAGAAGAGTTAAAAACGATCATTCGTATAGGCACGTCTGCGGGCGGCAACAGGGCCAAGGCGGTAATCGCTTGGAATCCAAGGACGGAGGCGGTGCGCTCCGGCCAGGTCCTTCCACCTCCCGGATTCGAGTCCTGGATATTGAAATTCGACGGAATGAAGGATGCGTCGCTGGGAGATCCCCAGGGTTATGGGAAGCTGGAATACGTTTATCATCTGATGGCGATCAAGGCCGGAATCGAAATGACTGCCTGCCGTCTGCTCAGGGAAGGGCCCCGGGCGCATTTCATGACGCGGCGCTTCGATCGCGATGACAGCGGCAAGATCCATATGCAGTCACTTTGCGCCATGGCCCATTACGATTTCAATGCCACCGGTCAATACAGCTACGAGCAAGCCCTGCAGGTCATCCAGCAACTCAATCTGGGTTATCCGGCCATGGAGGAGCTTTTCAGACGCATGGTTTTCAATGTGATGGCCCGCAACCAGGACGACCACACGCGCAATATCGCTTTTCTCATGGACCGTCAGGGCCACTGGCGGCTCAGCCCGGCATTCGATGTGGTCTGGGCATATCACCCTTCCGGCAAATATACCCATCGGCATCAAATGAGCATCAACGGCAGGCGAGACGACTTCAGCAGAAAGGACCTGCTTGCGGTGGCCGATCAATTCGGCATCAGGAATACCGGCGTCATTATAGAACAAGTAGCTGAAGCTGTGGCGGCATGGAGTGCTCTGGCAGCCGAGCAAGAAGTGCCGAAGGAATTGCGTTCCGCTGTCCAGAAGAGTCTTCGCCTGGGCATGGTCACGAAAAAATAGGACCGCCAACGGAATTCATTCCATATGCCGGCAGGCTTATTGCCCCAAGAATTTACTATAGGTTACTTTTTTTCTAACGGTTGCAGCTTTTCTATGACGAATCAAGCTCCTGTCCTATCACCATTTCTGTAGAGCGCAATCAGACATACGGTTATAAACACAAATACAAGAGCCAGCACGCTGGAAAAGATCAGCGTCGTGCCCTTGCCGGTGATCTTGTATTGAATAACGGCATAGAAAATGGCGATGGCCGATGAGAGCAGCCAGACCAGCCAGGAGGTCATCGAAATATCCCTGCTGGACCTGTTGGCGACTATTTTTTTCCATTGCGGGAGATAGGCAACCAATGACAACAGAGGCACGCATCCCTGTAGAAAGTTGGCGACGATCACGATTTTTTCAGCCGGCATCCTTAGTCTCCTCATATTCATAATAGATCACAATATATACTCATTGATCATCGCGGTAAAGGATTGACCGTCTCTTCAGCGGTCCAGCTTGCGGCGGAGAAAATCGAGGATTGCCGCCCAGGAACGGTAGCCGCCGCCGGAATCGCCGCTTTTTCGACTGCGCGTTGCGATCGCAGGAGAGGGTTTGAAACTTGCCCGCACAAAATCCAGTTTACGACCCGCAATGATCAGCCGAAATCCTTGACCTGCGGCCAGATCTGCTCCAGCGTGACCCTGGGCCGGCGGCAGATCCAGATGGGCAGGTCGGTTTCCGAAGGCATGGCGTAAGGGTTGGCGTGGACGGCAAAGAGCGTCACTTCTTCATAGGCCTGCAGGTAGTCCTCCCGCTTGCCGCCGATGACGATCAGCACCCTGCCCGAGCGCCCGCGCGTCCCCCACAGCCAGTAGTTGTTGTGCCCCGAGATCGCCGGCGGCAGGCCGTAGCGCTTGCCATAAAAGTCCACCGCCCCGGCTTCCCCGTAATTTTGCCCGTAGATGGCGCAGACCGCCTGTTCTTCCGGGGATAGGGACTTGTAGGCCCGGGCCACGACGGCCACCATCTCTTGCCAGCCGAAGCGGTCGGCATAGACCTGGTGCAGCGCCGTGTCCTTGGTCCGTTCCATCTTGGGCGGGGCCATGCCGATCGCCCGGGTATAGCGGATCTGGCTCTCCACCGGCAGCAGCGGCACCCACATCGGCAGCAGGGCCAGGCCGCCAACGAGCAGCAGCGCGGCATAGGCGATGCGCAGGCCGCGGCCAAGCTTGTTGGCGGCGAAGCGTTCAAGCAGGACGGCGCCTGAGGCTAGGAGCATGGGAAAGGCCGGGGAGAGGTAATAGGGCTTGCCCCGCTGGGCCACGAACAGCAGGAAAAGGAAGACGAAGGCGTAGCCGAAACAGCGGTATTTTTTCAATTGCGGATGGAAAAACAGGGCCGCCAGCCCGGCCAGCCAGAGCGGCAAGGTCAGGGGATGCTGCAGCAGCACCTGGGCGGAGAGGAACTCCAGGGGCGACATCGGGAGGTTCTTCCATGCTTGCGCGTTGCGCATGAACTCCAGGGTCGCCCAGTCGTGGCGGGCCAGCCAGAACAGGTTGGGAAGGAGGAACCACAGGGCGATGGCGCCGCCGATCCAGGGCCACTTGCCGGCGAGCAGCCGGCGCTCCCGGGTGAGCAGCAGCCCGACAACAAGGGCGGCGCCGAAGAAGAGCATGCTGTGCTTGTTTAGCAGCGCCAGCCCGGCCAGGAGGCCGAACGGAATCCAGAGCTGTTGGCGGCCGCTGTTGATGATGCGCTGCAGCAGCCAGGCGCAGCCCATCCAGCAGAGCGGCTCGAAGATGTTCATGGAGTAGAAGCTGCCAACGGCCAGGTAGACCGGCGCCACGCCGCAGGCCAGCGCGGCCAGGAACTGGGAGAATCCCGCGCCCCCCATCTCTTTGGCCAGCCGGGCGCTCAGCCAGGCCAGCGTTGCCACGGCCAGCGCCGGCACCAGGCGCAGCGCGAACAGCGAATCGCCGAAAGCCAGGCGCAGCAAACGCAGGATGAAGATCGACAGCGGCGGGTGGTCGACGTAGCCCCAGGCCAGGTGGTCGCTGCAGGCAATGTAGTAGAACTCGTCGCGGAACATGCCGAAGCCCCCTGAGAGCACGGCGGGGAGCTGCACCACCAGGACTCCCAGGGCGACCCAGAAGCCCGGCGACAACGACGCCAGAAAAGACGTGGCTTTTTTCATTCTAGCCTTGCCTGAATTTTACCCGAACCCGGGGCGGGTTTTCAATATGGGGCCGATGGCGAAGCGCGCTGCCAGAGTTCATTGACTTGCGGGCAATTCCCCGTTAGAATATGGACGCTATTGGCTATGATTTCTTTTTCATGTCGATCATCTCGGATCACGTGAATAATGAAAGGAGGCTGCCTGATGAAAAATCTGTCGATAATCGCGTGCCTGCTGTTCCCGCTTTCCATGGCCCTCCTGGCGGATGACGCCAGCTTCGGCAAAAAGGATCCGGGCCTGCTCAATTTAAAGGGCTCGATCTATTTCCTGTCGGAAGAAACCGACCAAATGCCCGCCGATATCGAGCGGCAAAAGCCGCAGGGAGTCATCTATACGGAAA
>JAQUQF010000085.1 GCA_028749105.1 Acidobacteriota bacterium
AAGAAGGAATCGCCGGAAATCGACTCGGGGTTGCCGACCACGCCGGGGAGCATGCGGCTGACGGCCTCGAGCAGCGCCTCAGCGGCGACCTCGCCGCCCATCAGCACGTATTCGCCCAGGGAGATCTCCTCGTCCACCAGCGCGTCGATGGCCCGCTGGTCGACCCCTTCGTAGCGGCCGCAGACAAGGATCAGGTGGTCCATGGCAGCCAGCTCCTTGACGCGTTGCTGCGTGAGCACCCGGCCGTAGGCCGAAAAAAGGATCACCCGGCCGCCGGCAGGGTGCCGGCTCCTGACATGCTCAACGGCGCGGAAAAGGGGGTCGGGCATCAGCACCATGCCGGGGCCGCCGCTGAATGGGCGGTCGTCGACCTTGCGGTGCTTGTCGAGGCTGAAGGCGCGCAGATCGTGGATCTCGACCTCCACCCGACCGTTCTGCACGGCTTTCTCGAGCAGGCCGTGTTTCAGGAAGTCACCCAGCATGTCGGGAAAGATGGTGATGATCGAGAATTTCATTTGTTCAGGTCCCTCAGGCCCGCCGGCGGATCGATGACCAGCGCGCGGGAGCGGCGGTCGATCTTGACGACCAGGCTGTCGTGCCAGGGCACATAGACGGTGCCGCCCGCCGCGTCCTCGATCTCGAGGATCTGGTTCAGGGAGAACTGCGGCTGGGACTTGACCGTCCCCCAGCACTCGCCCTGCAGGTCAAAAACACGAAAGCCGAGAACTCCGGGAGCAGGATCGGCCGCGTCATGGGGAGCCGGGCTGTCCGCCCAGAGCGAGCAGCCGACGAAGCGCAGCGCCTCGCCGATGGTGCGGACCCCGCTGAAGGCAATGATGGCATCATCGCCGGCGACGGATATGGATTCAATCGTTTGCGGGAAGACGCGTTTGCTCGACTTCAACTCGACCGCGCTCCCTGCCTGCGGGGCAGCGGCCCCCGGGGAAAAAACGGCGACCAATTCCCCCTTATTCCCTCTCGTCCTTATAATCTTGCCGATCAATACCAATGACGATCAACTTGGCTGCTGGTCAAAACTCTCGATAATTTCCAGATTATACCGCCTTCTCTGCTTCATGCCGGCGGCGGCCAGGATGGTGCGCATCGCGCGAGCCGTTCTGCCCTGCTTGCCGATGACCTTGCCCAGGTCGGATTGATGGACGCGAAGCTCCAGGATGGTGGTCTGTTCGCCGTCGATTTGGGTTACCGTGACTTGATCGGGATTGTCGACCAGCGCTTTGCACACAGTTTCAACTAGCTGTTTCACATTGGCCTCCTACTTTCCTGTATTTAGTTTCTTCACCAGCGATTTGACCGTCACGGACGGCTGGGCTCCCTTGCTGATCCAATGGTTGTATTTTTCCATGTCGATCTTGACCTGGGCCGGGTCGGTCAGGGGGGTGTACTGGCCGAGCAGATCGATGTAGGACGATTCCCTGGGTTTTTCCCGGTCCACGGCGACGATGCGGTAGTAGGGCTTCTTTTTTCCTCCGAACCTTGTCAAGCGGATGACGACCATGAAGTATGCTCCTAAATAGACTTGCGAAACCTCAATTTACCTCATTTTGGAAAAATTGTCAAATTTTTTGAGCATCTTGCGGAAAAACGGCTTCTTGAAGTTTTTTTTCATTTCAAAGTAGCTTTTCAGCACCTGATTGACCTCGGAAACGGGCCTTCCCGACCCGCGGGAGATGCGCAAGCGCCGGCGGCCATCGATGATCTTGGGGTTTTCCCGCTCCTTGCCGGTCATGGATTCGATGACGGCCATCAGGTGGCGTACCCGTTTCCCGTCAACGCGCACCCCGGCAAGGTCGCCCTTGAAGCCCAGCCCGGGCAGCATGCCCATGACCTCTTCCATCGGCCCCAGCTTCTCCATCTGCTTCAGCTGGGCCAGGAAATCGTCGAGACTGAACTCATTCTCCAGCAGGCGCCGCGATAGGACCTCGGCCTGCTTCTCGTCGAACTCCTTCTGCACCTTCTCGATCAGGGTCAGCACGTCGCCCATGCCCAGGATCTTGGCGGCCAGGCGCTCGGGATGGAATTTCTGCAGGTCGCCGGGCTTTTCGCCGATGCCGATGAACTTGATCGGCCGGCCGGTGACGCTGACGATGGAAAGGGCCGCGCCGCCCCGGGCGTCGGCGTCGAGCTTGGTCAGGATGATCGAGTCCAGGCCGATCTTCTCGGCGAAGCTCCGGGCCGAATTGACCGCATCCTGACCGGTGAGGGCGTCGGCGACAAAGATGGTCTCGGCAGGCTGCAGCGCGTCCTTGACGAGGCGCAGCTCCTCCATGAGCTCGTCGTCGACGTGCAGGCGGCCGGCGGTGTCGGCAATGACATAGTCGTACCCGGTCTCCAGCGCCGTTTTCCTGAGTTCGCGGGCCAGGGCGGAGAGGTCACGCAGGCCGCTGCCGAAATAGGGGATGCCGCTCTCGCGGGCGATGGTCTCCAGCTGCTCGCCGGCGGCCAGGCGCTTCAGGTCGAAAGAGCAGAGCAGGGAGCTCCGCTCCAGCCCCTTCAGGTGCAGCGCCAGCTTGCCGGCGGTGGTGGTCTTGCCCGAGCCCTGCAGCCCGGTCAGCATGATCACGGTGGGCTTGACCGGACTGCGGTTCAACTCGCGGTTCTCGGAGCCCAGCATGGCCGTCAGCTCGTCCTGGACGATCTTGATCACCTGCTGGGTGGGGTTGAGGCTCTCGTGAACCTCATGCCCCATGGACTTCTGGCGCACGTTCTCGACGAACTGCTTGACCACCTTGAAGTTGACGTCGGCCTCGAGAAGCGACATGCGGATGTCCTTGAGGGCCTGCTGCATGTTCTCCTCGGTGACCTTCACCTCGCCGCGCAGGTAGCGCAGCACCTTGCCGAAGCGTTCGCTTAAATTTTCCAGCATCGGGGCCTCACTCGCCCAGCATGGGAACGGCTGGCCGCCGCGCCAGGCGCCGGACCGGATAGGGGCCCAGGCCGTTGCTCCAATGTTGGACGATGACGCGGTTGAAGATGCCCCAGGCGGCCAGGCCGTCGACCGATTCGGGCTCGAGCAGCACCGGCACCAGGCGCGCCAGGGGCTGGTCCAGGCCGATGTAATACGAGCCGGCCGGGATCTCGACCGTGCTTGTTTCATAGCGGCCCTTGAGGGTATTCCGGGCGCGGCCCTGGAAAAGGGTCTTGTCGACCTCCAGCGAAGTGATGAAGAAGCTTTCCGCCTCGGCCGTGAAACCCTCCAGCAACCGTTCGACGCGGATGCCATGGCGTTTCAGGTTGGCCAGGGCCTCATGCTGGAAGGGAGAAAGGACATAGCCGGCGGGCAGCGGCGTCGTCCGCGTGGGCACGGCCAGTGAAAAATAAGGGACCTTGTAGTCCTTCAAGACAGCGGTCTTCTTCATGATGAAGTCGCCTACCCAGGGCGGGTACTTGGCGCGATCCTCGGGCTTGATCTCCTCCTTGACGAACTCGTAACTTTTCACCGTCACGTCGAACAGTTTCTCCGTCCTGAACTCCAGGATGAATTCGCCGCCTGCCCGGGCGGCCGTCTCGCGGTCGCAGCTGCGCGTCATCTCGGCCATAACCCCGATGTTCTTTGCCGTGTATTCCAGGATGGATGTGACAAAGGAACGCGAAGCGAGGACGCGGGTCTTGAAATCGGCGTAGGAATAGTTCTCGTCCAGGATGCTGAAGCGGTTGCGCAGCCCGACGTAGTTGGAGCCGTAGCGGGCCTCCAGGGCATCGCTTTCCCACCCCTTTTCGGGAAACTCGCGGTCGCGGAAATTTCCGTAGGGGACGCTGTCGTAGCCGTAGACGGTCTTGAGCGTCGCGGCCACATCGGGGAACAGCTTCTGCCACATGAAGTCGGAGAGGGCACGATCGCTGTTGGGATTGAGCAGCGTGGAGTAGGTCACCGGCTCGCGGTGGTAGGAGCCGTTGGTCGTGTGCATGTCCACGGTCAGCACCGGGTCCCAGGAGTTGAACAGGCCGACGAGCGCCTGGACCTCGGAAGATTCCAGCTTCAGGTAGTCGCGGTTCAGGTCGAGGTTCTGACCGTTGTAGCGCACTCCGGCCAGCTCGGGGCCATCGTCGCGGCGGTTATGTCCCAGCTTGTCGTTGCCGTCGGCGTTGAAGATCGGGATGAAGATCAGCACCTGGGTAGCGATCAGGTTGGCGAACTTGCCCAGGGCGATGTCGCGAATGAGCATCAGCGACGCCTCCTTGCCCTCGACCTCGCCGGCGTGGATGTTGGCCATGACCAGCACGGCCGGCTTGCCGTAAACCGCCAGGTCACCGGGACAGCGGACCGGATCGCGGCTCAGCACCACCAGCGGCACCATGCGCCCCTCGCTGGAAGTGGCCAGGGGCAGGATCTTCACCAAGCCCGATTTTTTTTGCACCCGGTAAAGAAAATCCATGACATCGTCGTACAGGGATGTTTTCGTGTAGTTCGAGCTTTCGGCCACGGTCAGGATCTCCTCGGCCGGCAGAAGGGCCGCCAGCAGGCAGATCGCCAGGATGGATAGGATTCGCTTCATCATGCCTCCAGGGACCGATTATACCCGAGATCCAGTGCCAGTAAAATTGGAAATCGATTAATTTTCCCTGACTGCTTTCGTTGTCACCGCTCACACTGGTGTTTATTGGCTACTGCATTGGATATTTCTCATAAAAAAAATTTTTATCCTTTTGCTATGGGTTACTTGACATTTTTTTTTCGGCTTTTTATACTAATAGCCGCTACAACTAAAGATTTTTTGGAGGTTGACATGGAAAAGAAACCCTATGTTCTGCCAAATCTGGGATTCGGCTATAAAGAATTGGAGCCATTCATCTCGGAAGCGCAGCTGCAGCTGCACCATCAGAAACACCACGCCGCTTACGTCAACGGCGCCAACGCCATCCTGGAAACTCTGGACAAGAACCGCCGCGATGGGCTCGACGGCGATGCCAAGGCATTGAGCAAGGCATTCTCGTTCAATGCCGCCGGCCACCTGCTGCACTCGCTGTTCTGGGAAAACCTGGCCCCGGCCGCCAAGACCACGCCCAGGCCGCAGGGCCTTTTCGCCAAGACCATCGATGCCGAGTTCGGCTCCTTCGAGCGCTTCCAGAAGGAGTTCAGCCAAACCGCGGTCAGCACCGAGGGCTCCGGCTGGGCCGCCCTGGTCTATTGCCGCCAGACCAACCGGCCGCTGCTCATGCAGGTCGAAAAGCACAACACCAACGTCATCCCCATGTTCCGCGTCCTGCTGGTGCTCGATGTCTGGGAGCACGCCTATTATCTTGATTACAAGAACGACCGCGCCAAATTCGTCGAAAACTTCTGGAACATCGTCAACTGGGCGGAAGTGAACGAGCGGCTCGCGGCTGTGCTGAAATAATGTCTGCTATCCCGGCCGGCAAGAAGCAGGGAAAACCCGGGGCGGCTCGCGTGTACTTCAAGTCACCCATCGGCTTCCTGTGCATCACCGGCAGCGAAAAATGGATCCAGGCGGTGGAGTTCTGCGAGCAGCCCGGGCCTGAGGTTGACGGCGCATCCGAATGCCTGAAAAAAGCCTGCCAGCAGCTGGACGAATACTTCCAGGGCAAGCGCCGGAAGTTCGAGGTCCCGCTCATGCTGAGGGGAACGGCCTTCCAGAAGCGGGTCTGGGCGGCCCTGCGCAAGGTGCCGTTCGGCCGTACCCTCTCCTATGGAGGCATCGCCCGCGCCATCGGCCGGCCCTACTCCGGCCGGGCCGTGGGCGGCGCCAACCACCGCAATCCCGTGGCCATCATCGTTCCCTGCCACCGCATCATCGGCCACAACGGCCGCCTGACGGGCTACGGCGGCGGCCTGTGGCGCAAGCAATGGCTGCTGGACCACGAAAAGAAGGTCTGCGGACGCTGAACCCGAGAACGCCCCCCTGCTTGACTTTTCAGCACCTTCGGCTACAATGGCGAAAAGGAGCTGAGGCATGATCGCGGACCAAGGCGCGCTGAACGAGACGTCGACGGCCAAGCTGTTGCTGGCTATCTACGAGCAGAGCCAGACCGGCATCCTGCATTTCAGGCAGAACGAGATCCTGAAGGTGTTCTACCTCAATCGCGGCAAGATCAGTTGGGCCATCAGCTCGGACGAGGAAGACAAGATCGACCATGTCCTGCTGGACAAGAAGCTGGTCACTCCGGAGGTCCTGGCCCCCTACCAGACCGGAAACAAGATCGGCGAATCGTTCGGCAAGGTGCTGGTGGAAAACGGCATCATCACCCTGGAAGCCCTGATCCAGGCCACACGCGAGCAGGTGCACCGCATCGCCGCCGGGGTGCTGCGCTGGAGAAGCGGCAGCTACCAACTGGTGCAGGACCCTCCCCCGACGCGCATGGTCAGTTTGGACGTGGACATCCCCTCCCTGGTCACCCATTTCGTCCTGGCGCAGATGGACGTGAACATCGTCTGGGAAGAACTGGGTTCGCTCTCCGGCGAGCTGCAACAGAATTCCGACCCGTGGAAAAAAAGCCTCTATTCCCTGAACCCGGAACAGCAGGGGATCTACTCGCGTTTCCGCCAGCCGCAGCGCCTGGAAACCGTCCTGCAGGATTTCCCCTCCGAGGGCAAGTACCGCATCCTGAAAATTCTCTATTATTTCCTGCTGACCGGACTGTTGAGCCGGAAGGAACCCGAACCTCCCCCCTCTCTCGATTTCAAGGAGTTGGACAGCCTATTCATTCAGGCCCCGGCGAACGCCAGCGCCGAGGTCGACATCAACATGCCCGCCATGATCGACGAGGACGAGGACGCGGTCCAGAACATCCCCCTGGCCGATTTTGCCGAGGTCACGGTGGGCAAGGAGGCGCCCGAGGAAACGGAGCTCCCGGCCCTCCCCGACCTCATGCCGCCCGACAGCATGAAGGAACCGGAAACAGAGCCAAGCATTTCCAGCGAATTGAAGGAAGAGAGGGAGCGGCCGCACCCTTTTCTGGTGCCGGAACAGCAGAAACCGCGCTGGTTGAGCATGTTGTTCATATCCATTCTCCTGGCCGCCGTGCTGCTCGGGTTGTTCCTGTGGCTTTCCCGCTCCCCCGCCGCTCCCGGCAAATCCGAAGCGAAACCCGGCCTCGCCAGGGAGAGGACCAAGACCGCTGCCCCCATGAAAACAATGAACTTGCCTCAGGGGAGCGACGCTTCCGGGGCGGGCAGCGCCGCCGCAACGAAAGAGCCTGTTGCCAGCGCCGAAGCCGTAAAACCGGCTGCGGAAAAAGCAGCTCCTGCTGCGAGCAAGCCTGGGCCCATTCTGTCCGCCTCAGGCCCCTCCGCCCGTGAGCGGTTCGCTGCCGGCGATTTCCGCGCCGCAGGCGCCGCTTGGCGCGACGAGATCGTTTCGCAGCAG
>JAQUQF010000086.1 GCA_028749105.1 Acidobacteriota bacterium
GCGTTTCGGCGTCTTCCAGAAGGAGAAGCTCAAGAAGGGGCGCGAGAGCATCGACGTGCTGACGCTGTCGGCCACCCCCATCCCGCGCACCCTCTCCATGGCCATGTCGGGGCTGCAGGACATCTCCCTGGTCCAATCGCCGCCGCTGGGGCGACTGGCCATCAAGAACTTCGTCGGCCTGTTCTCGCGCCAGGTCGTCGTTTCGGCGGTGCTCAACGAGGTCGAGCGCGACGGCGCCGTCTTTGTCGTCTACAACAACATCGAGCGCATCTTCCAGTTCCGCGACCAGCTGGCCTCCTGGCTTCCCGACGTGCCCATCGTCGTGGTCCACGCCCGGATGCCGACGGCTTTGATCGAGAAGAACCTGATGGAGTTCATCGCCGGCAAGTTCCGCATCCTGCTCTCCACGACCATCATCGAGAACGGCATCGACATCCCGCGGGTGAACACGCTGGTGGTGATGAACGCCGACCGCCTGGGGCTGACGCAGATGTACCAGCTGCGCGGACGCATCGGCCGCAGCACCAGCCAGGCAACCGCCTATTTCCTGGTCGACGCCCAAAAAGGCGGGGTGAGCGAGCTGGCCCGCAAAAGGCTCGACGGCATCCGCGAGTTCTCCGAGCTGGGCTCGGGCTACCGTCTGGCCGAGTTCGACCTGACGCTGCGCGGCGCCGGGGCGCTGCTGGGCAACCGCCAGCACGGTCACGTCGAAGCTCTGGGCTACGATTACTTCCTTGAGCTTCTGCGCCAGACGATCCGCGGCCTCAAGGGCGAGGCCGCCGAGGAGAAGGAGCTCGTCCTGCGCGTTCACTTCCCCTACGCCATCGGCGAGGAGTACATCGCCGGTACGCCCGAGCGCATCGCCGCCTACCGCCGCATCCTGGAGGCAAGGGAGCCGGCGGAGCTGCAGTCCCTGCGCGACGAGCTGCGCGACCGCTACGGCCAGCCGCCGGCGGGGATGGAAAAGATCTTTTACGTGGGGGCGGTGAAGCTTTTTGCCCGGCTCTACGGCTGGGAGAAGGCCGACGTGCACCCGGACCGGGTGCTGGTGGACGCCGGACGCGAGGCCGTCGCCCCGGCCTACGGGGGCATCCAGCTTCCCGGAGCACAGGTGCTTGAGGGGGGGAACCTGGAGCTTGAATTCCACGACCTGGACGGATTCATCGCGCTCGGGAAGAAATTGCAGCGGTTGTTCCGTTAGGCGCAGCGGAGACCGCCGGCGAGCCTAAGGCAGCGGTTCGATTTCCAGGATCTCCTTCTGCAGTCCCCTTTTCGGGCACGTCCTGAGAACGCGGATCTCCCCCTTCTCCTTTCCTTTCAGGGAGACGATGAGCTCCATTTGATAAAGGCACTCTTCGACCTTTTGCCACTGGCCCTGCTTCTCGATCACCAGCCCCTCTGTTTCCAGGCAGGTCTTGTCGATCGCCAGGGGGCAGCGCCGGTGGATGCTTTCGACCAACAGCGTGACCTTGATCTTGTTCTTGTTGCCCGCGACGGCCGGGGCGGTTTTCATGGTGATGTCGCAGGGATAAAGCGAGATAGTCCCGGTAACCAGCGTGAGCGCGAGAAGCATTTGCAGTTTTCTTTTCATTTTTGTCCTCATGCTATTAGACAATCGAAGAGAGCATTTCTTGCGCTCTTCTAGAAAGTGGAAGTGGTAGCAAGAACAATGCAGCGAACTCAGTCTGTCTCGGTTACTTTGCTTCCTATCACTACCACTATCACTATCACCGGGATTTTTCGCTTCGCGAAAAATCTAAAGCGCCTGCTCCTTGAGCCTGACCCAGATGCCGCCCGAGGCGTCGTCCTCGTCGCGGCGCACCTCGAAGTCGGGAAGCGACTTGATCAGCGATGACAGCTGGCGCTGGCCGAAGCTGCGCGGGTCGAAGCCGGGGTCGAGCTGCTGCAGCGCCTTGCCCATGGGCCCCAGGTTGGCCCAGCCGTTCTCCTGCACCACCATCTCGTAGGCCTCGCGCAGCAGCGGCATGGGGTCGGTGCCGGCGTAGAGCGCCTGCTGCTGAGGCGGCTCCTGCGGCGGCTGCGATTGCGGCAGCGGCTGTTCCTGCGACTCGGCCTTACGGCTGCCGCCGCGGCCGCGGTCGCGGCCCCGTTCCGGGCGCGGCTTGCTCTCGCGGCGCTGCGGGGCCAGGTTCTCGGTGTAGATGAACAGGTCGCAGGCGTTGACGAACGACTTGGGCGTCTTCTTCTGGCCGATGCCCATGACGAAGAAGCCCTCCTCGCGGATGCGCGTGGCCAGGCGCGTGTAGTCGCTGTCCGAGGAGACGATGCAGAAGCCCTCCACCAGGCCGCGGTGCATGATGTCCATGGCGTCGATGATCAGGGCGCTGTCGGTGGCGTTCTTGCCCACCGTGTAGCGGAACTGCTGGATGGGCTGCACGGCGTGCATGTGCAGCGCGTCCTTCCAGGAGTGCATGTTCTGGGTGGTCCAGTCGCCGTAGATGCGGCGGATGGTCACCGAGCCGTGCTTGGCGATCTCGGCCAGCATCTTGTTCAGCAGCGACGCCTGGGCGTTGTCGCCGTCGATGAGGACGGCCATCTTGCTGTCTTTGCTTTCTATCGTTGTTGGGGCCATTTTCTCTCCCTTGGATCAAAAGGTCTTCATTAACAATAGCAGACAAGGGTCCTGGAAGTCAAGGGAAGAGAGAGGGATAGGCAGAGCTTCCTCTCTCCCGCTTCCCTTTTCTTCCCTAGCTATTGACTGTCGTTTTTACCTGATTTCCTTCTCGAACCACTTCGATCGGTCGGGCTCGGCCGGGTTGGCGGGGGTTTTGGCCGGCGGATTCTGCCGCAGCTGCTCGAGCAGGTGCTTCACCGCCGCCTCGATGCACGGGTCGTTGCCCTTGGCGATCTCCTCCGGCAGGTCGTAGACCTCCAGGTCGGGATAGATGCCCACCCCCTCCACCGCCCATTGGCCGTCCGTGCCGACAATGGCGTTCATCGGCACGGCGAACGACGGGCCGTCCACCAGCGGCGGGCTCCACGAGTAGCCGACCAGGCCGCCCCAGGTGCGGGTGCCGATGAGGATTCCCAGTTTCCGGTTCTGGAACAGGTAGGGGAAATTGTCGCCGCCCGAAGAGGAGTAGTGGTTGATGAGCATGGCCTTGGGGCCCTCGAGGGCGAAGACCGGGTCGCGCTGCAGCCTCACCCCGCGCGAGTGCCAGTAGCTGCCGATGTGGCGGGAGAGGATGTCGACCATCTTGGCCGGGTCGTATCCGCCGCCGTTGTAGCGGTCGTCGATGATCCAGGCCTCCTTGTCGGTCTGGGCGATGAGCCCCTTGTAGAACTCCCGGTGACCGTCGTCGGCGGTGTTGGGGACATAGACATAGCCGATGCGGCCGCCCGAGAGCTTGTCCACCAGCCGGCGCCGCGATTCCACCCAGTCCATGGCCATCAGGGCCAGCTCGCTGCGGACCGGCTTGATCCAATAGGTGCGGGCCCCCTCGCGCACCGGCTTGGCGTTGACCGTCAGCTCGATGCGCTTGTCGGCGCTGTTTTCCAGCAGGCGGTAGGGGTTCTCACCGAGCGGCAGGTCGGTGTTGTTCAGGCTGATGATGTAGTCGCCTTCGTGCACCTCGATGCCCACTTCGGTCAGCGGCGAGCGGGTGGAGTCGTTCCAGTTCTCGCTGCGGTAGATCTTCTTGATGCGGTAGCGGCCGGCCTTTTCGTCGGCCTGCAACTCGGCGCCCAGCAGGCCCGTGTTGATCCTGGGCACGCGGGCGAAGTCGCCCCAGTTGACGTAGGTGTGGCCGGCGTTCAGCTCCCCGAGCAGCTCGCCGAAGATGAAGTCCAGGTCGGCGCGGTGGCCGAGGTGGGGGACCAGTTCCTGGTACTTGCGGCGCATCTTCTCCCAGTCCACGCCGTGCATGTTCCTGACGTAGAACCAGTCGCGGTAAATGCGCCAGCCTTCATTGTAGATCTGCTGCCACTCCTTGAGCGGTTCGATGCGCATGGTCATGTCGGCCAGGTTGAGCCTGCCGTCGCCGACCTTCTGGCCGGCCGCGAAGGCGACGATGCCGAAGTCGTTGCCGGCCTTATAAAGGAACTTCTTGTTGTCGGCGCTGACGGCGCCGCCGTCGATCCCCTTGATGACCAGCTCGTCCTTGCGGGCGTCCAGGTCGTAGGTGTGGAGCTCGCCGGAAGTGAAATAGGCCAGCTTGCCGCCGCCCAGGTCCTGCACGCCGCCGTAATCGCCGGCGGCGAAGGGCAGCGCCATGACGCGCTCGTCGATGGCGTCAAAATCGATGCGCACCGGCTTGGGCTCCTCCTTGGCCGGCCCGGCTTCCTCCTCCTTCCCCTTTTTCTCGGCCTTGGCGGCGGCCGGTTTTTCTTCGGCCTTGACCTCCTCGACGTCGTTCTTGTCGGGGAGCAGCGGCGGGGCGTCCTTGGCCAGGGAAACGGCGTAGACGCGGGTGGATTTGTTGTAGACGTAGTCGAACTCGAAATCGGAGAAGGCCCAGTTGAAGTCGCGGTTGGAGAGGAAATAGAGATACGTGCCGTCGCGGGAGAAGGAGCCGGAGAAGCTGTTGTAGCGGCTGGCGAGAAGTTGCCGCGCCTTGCCGCTCTCCAGGGAGTAGACCCAGAGGGTGTTCAGGCCGTTGGCGCCGTTCTTGGTGTAGACCACCCAGCGCGAGTCTCCCGACCAGTTGTAGTCGGTGATTTCGTTCAGGTCGGCCTTGTCGATGACAACGATCTTTTTCGTCTTCAGGTCGACGTACTGCAGCAGCTGGTTCTTGTCGGAGAAGAGCAGCTTCTGAGAGTCGGGGGACCAGATCGCCGGGTACTTCCAGACCTTGTGGCCGCTGGTCACCGCATGCGGCTTCTCCTTGCCCACCGGGTCGAGCAGGACCAGCTCGTAGTCGCCGCTGGCGTCGGTATAGCAGGCGACCCACTTGCCGTCGGGGGACCAGGCCGGGTAGAACTCGCGCACCCCCTGGCTGCGGGTCAGGTTGTCGGTGCGGCCGTTCTCGGCGGGCACGGTGAAGATGTCGCCGCGGCCGTCGAAGGCGGCCCGCTTGCCCGAAGGCGAAACCGTGCAGCCGGAACGGGTGATGAAGGGGGAGACGTTCTTGAAGTAGGGCAGGGTGTTGGGGTTGTCGAAATCGAGGTCGACGGTCAGCTTGCGGGCGGCGCCGTTCTCCAGGTCGAGCAGCCAGATCCAGCCGCCCTTCTCGAAGGCCACCCGGCCGAAGCGGCCGGAGGGCCAGAGCACGTCGTAATCCTGGAAATTCGTCAGCTGCTCGACCTTTTCGCTCCGCAGATCGTAGGAATAGAAATTGAGCGCCAGGTCGCGGTCGGAGACGAAATAGATCTTCTCCTTGTACCAGAGCGGGTGCTGGTCGGTGCCGGCGAAGGTGGTTAGTCGCTTGGAAACGTTGTTTTTCAGGTCGTAGGTCCAGATGTCTTGGGCGCGGCCGCCCTTGGTGCGCTTCCAGGTGCGGAACTCGCGTTCAATCGGGGTGTAGACGACCGAGCCGTTGTCGGGCGAAAGCCGGCCGCTGCCGCCTTCCGGGATCTGCAGGGGCTGCTCCAGGCCGCCCTCCAGCGAGACCAGGAAGTATTTCCCCATCCGTTCCCCCCACGGGGTGCGGTTGGCGCGCACCATTATTTTTTTACTGTCGGCGGTCCAATCCAGCACCACGTAGTCGTAGCCGCCGCGCGGGGGCATGGTGCCGGCGTCGTTGTAAAAGGTGAGCTGGCGGGGGGTGCCGCCCGCCGCCGGGATGACGTAGACCTGGCGCGAGCCGGAGTATTCGGCCGAATAGGCGATCCACTTGCCGTCGGGGGAGATCTTGGGGAAAAGCTCAAGGCCGGGGTGGTTGGTCAGCTTGCGGGCCGCGCCGCCTGCGACGGGAACCGACCAGACGTCGCCGGCATAGACGAAGGCCACCAGATCCTTGTTCACGTCGGGAAACCTCAGCAGCCGGGCGTCCTGCAGGGCGAACGCCGCTGAGCTCAGCATTAGACTGAACACGAGCAACCATAGCTTTTTCTTCATGAGTCCTCCTGATCGATCGATCATCATGCCTTTGGTCAAGGAAAGAATACGGGGAAAGCGCGGCGATAGTTTGCGGAAATTGCCGATATTACAGTAATTCAGATTATTGAATCGAGAACGTAGTATCACCTTTTTCCCTTTGAGAAGATCGGCAAAAAATCGTGTGCTGTACTGCCGGGATCACCTCTGGATGGCGAAGACATGGCAGTCGCTGCGGTAGCTTCCCCGGACCAGGCTGCAGAACGACTGGCCGTCGCTGGCTTTGCAGAAACCATCGTTGTACAGCGGGCAGTCCCTACCGATCCCCTTGGAGAGCAGCTTGGCCCGCTGGTCCCAGCAGGGGCCGGGGCAGAACCAGTTGTCGCCGCCCCCCTTCATGGAGGCCACCGGGGCCTCCTTCTTGCAGACGATGCAGCGGACCTTTTCGCCCTGGGGCCAGAGATCCTTGTGTCGGTTCAGGAACTTTTCGATATGGTCGGCATTGTAGGCGCTGAACTCCTTGCGGTCGAAGTCCTTCTTGATTTCGGGCACGGCCGCGACGCAATTGAGCCCGATCAGCATGCCAGCCAGGTCGAAGCGGGTACCGGAATCGGCCTTGCGGTAATGTGCCAGCAGGCCGGGAAAGGCTTTTTCTCCCAGGATCTGCAATGCCGAAAATGTGGCATTGCTGTGGCTGTCGTGGCGGTCCATGGCGGCCAGCAGGTAGGGGACCGACTTCGTGCCGCCGACCTTGGCCAGGGCCTCGCAGGCGTATGCGCACATGTAGAACGTCTCGTCGCGCAATGCGGCGACCAGGGGCTCGAAGGCGCGGGGATCGTCCATTTCGCCCAATGTCTTGGCGGCGATCAGCTTGTCCCGATCGTCCTTGCTCCTGGCCAATGCCTTGACCAGCCCCTTGAAATCCTTCTTGGCGGCGATGGCGTCGATATCGCCGCTGCCGGAAAACATGTTTTTCATTTTGTCGAGAATAGACATGGCACCTCCATGAAAAAGAGATTCTGGACGGTTGCCTGAAAAAAGTCAATGCGGAGTTGCATTTGAGCGATCTCAATTACGTGAGAGCGTAATCCCCCCCTTTGTCCCCCTTCAGTAAGGGGGAAATCAAGCATGAACATGTTCAAGTCTTCAACTCCACCCTTACTCAAGGGGGGTGGCGAAGCCGGGGGGGATCTGGTTCGGGAAGGTCACAGACCCTCCCCTACGTGAAGAGAAGGTGGTGGTTTTGCTCGTTTGGTATCCATTGATTCGTTTCTTTTCTTGCTAGCACTGCCACTATCACTACCACTCAAGTAAGTTGACGCCGCTCCAAAACGATGCT
>JAQUQF010000087.1 GCA_028749105.1 Acidobacteriota bacterium
ATTCTCATGATCATTTTCAAGATCGGATAAGCCAGCAAAGGAAATCGGGGCCCGCTTCTCCGCGTCCCGGCCGCAGGAAGATAAACTTCATAAAATAAAATATCAAAAAAACATTGAAATTCAAAAGACACTTTTGGTAGAATTGTCAGGGAAAAAGCAAATGCCAACGGAAAATGTTTTGATCATTCATTCCGACAAGGTGGGCAGCGAGAGGATCAGCAAAGCCGTCAGCCAGATGGGGCATGCCCCGACCGTCGTCCATACGCTGGCCGAGGGGCTCCAGAAAGCCCGATCCGGGCCGTTCGCCGTCGTGTTCCTCGAATCGCAGCTTCCCGACGGCTCCGGCCTGGACAGCATTGCCAAAATAAAGTCCAGCGGCTACTTCCCGGAAATCATCATCATCAGCGGTTTCGCCGATCCCGATGAGGCGGAGCTGGCCATCACCAACGGCGCCTGGGATTACCTCGAAAAGCCGGTTTCGCTTGAACTCATCAAGCTGCACATCGACCGCATCCATGAATTCCGGGCCGAGAAGGGACTCCGCAAACCCGCCATCGCCCTGGAAAGGAAGGAGATCATCGGCAGCGCCGAACGGCTCGAAACGAGCTTTGAACTCCTGGCCCAGGCCGCGCAAAGCGATGTCAATGTTCTCATCACCGGCGAAAGCGGAACCGGGAAAGAGCTTTTTGCCAAGGCGATCCACATGAACAGCCGCAGGGCCGCGGGCAATTTTGTCATCGTCGACTGCACGGCCTTGCCGGAAACGCTCGTGGAAAGCGTTCTTTTCGGGCATGTGCGCGGTTCATTCACCGGGGCCTATGTCAGCCAGGAAGGGCTGGTCAAGCAGGCCGACAAGGGGACCCTGTTTCTCGACGAGATCGGCGAGCTGCCGCTGGCGATCCAGAAGAGCTTCCTGCGGGTCATCCAGGAACACCGCTTCCGCCCGGTGGGAGGGAGCCAGGAGATCAGCAGCGATTTCAGGCTGGTGGGGGCGACCAACCGCAACCTGGAGAACATGGTGCGGGAGGGGCAATTCCGCGAGGACCTGCTCTACCGGCTGCGCTCGCTGGTGATCGAATTGCCGCCCTTGCGCGAATGCCGCGAAGACCTCAAGGAATTGACCTTGCATTACATGGGCACTCTCTGCCAGCGGTTCGGGCTGGAGCCCAAAGGGTTCTCCCAGGAATTCTGGCATACCGTCAGCAATTACAAATGGCCGGGGAACGTCCGGGAACTGATCCAGGCGCTGGAGAAGGCATTGCTTGCCTCCAAGGAGGAACCCATTCTCTACCCGGTCCACCTGCCCACGTATATTCGCATCCAGGTCGCGCGCAACGGCATTCAAAGGAAGCATGCCGGACTGGAAAAGCCAGCGACCGACACGACCGCTCCCGCGGCGCCGGCCACCTTGAAGGAGTTTCACCAGAAGACCGTTTCAGAAGCGGAGAAGCAGTATTTCAAGGACCTGATGGAATCGGTCGCGGGAAATATCGATGAAGCCTGCCGGATCTCCGGCTTGTCCCGCTCTCGGCTCTACTCGCTTCTTAAAAAATACCGGCTGGCAGCCAAATTTCAAGCCGATTGATCCCGGCTGTCTCCCGGGGCACACCTTCCCCGTCGAATTGGCATCATTCTTGATTGATCATTATTGAAAAGAAGCAAAATCGATTCTTATTTTTCAAGGAGGTCATCCGAATATGCAACTCCTTTTTTATGCCAGCAAAAATGACGAAAATGAAAATAGACTGGATGCCGCGATCCGTTCCGTGACTCCGGGAGGGACGGTCGAACGTTTCGTCACGTTGGATGATTTTCGCAATCGCCTGCGCAGCATCGTCGAGCCGAATTCCATCATGGTCCTGGCCGCGGTCGACCGCGAAGAGCTGCTGGAAATGCAGGCCTATCGCGACATGCTGACCGAGATTTTCATCATCCTGGTCCTCCCCGATCGGCAGGAGAGCACCATCAAGCTGGCCCATCTTTTGAGGCCGCGGTTCTTAAGCCAAGTCGATGATGATTTCTCCGAACTGAATCAGATCATTGCCAAAATAATCCAGACTCCCCATGGCCCGCCGCCATCCCCGATTGCTTCCGGAACCCCTTCCGACATTTCCGGGACGCCATGACAAATGATGGCGCGGCATGGACCCGGTCAGAAAGGAAGTCCCGGGGAAAAAGATAAATTACTGATAAATGAGATAATTCTCGTCTATTAGGACGATTTAAAAACTAGCCCCAAATCCGAATTCATCTGATCCCGGGATGTTTGTCCGGGAAAAGGGGGGGGCCGGACACCCGGCAGAAGCAATGCGGCTTGGTACTAAAAATGCTTGGGTAGTAGTGGAATAGTCGAAACATCTAAAATGGAGGTTTTATATGTTTAAAAAAATCATTATTGTTCTGGCGGCAACGATTTTTCTCGCCGTTGCCGTCCCGCTCTCCGCGCAGCAAGTGCTGATGAACTCGGCCGAGACGATCAACAAAGGCAATCTCAAGCTGGCCGTTTTCCCGACCGTGCTGTTCGGCAAGAACGGCGGCGACTCGCTGTGGGGCGTGGCCGGCCGTTTCGGCTACGGGCTCACGCCGAGCCTGGACATCGAGGCCAAGGCAGCCTTCTTCAAGGGACTCAAATACTTCGGGGTCGATGTCGAGTATTGGTTCCTCAAAGGGGAGAATTTCAACATCTCGGCGGCGCTGGGCGGACACATGACCGATGTCAATGGCGGCGGAGACAGCAAGGGCATCGACACGGCGCTCCTGGCCAGCACCAGGCCGGCGAAGAGCCTGGAGGTCTACGGAGGCCTGATGCTCTCCTTCGATTCGGTCAAGAACGCGGACAACTACACCCTGGCGCATCTCGTGCCGGGGATCGAGTACCGCATAAATGAAGATCTCGATTTCCTGGCTGAGGTCGGCATCGCCCTCAATGACAATTCCCGCAGTTATGCCAGCGTCGGCCTGGCGCTGTACCTGATGCGCTAGAGTTTCCTGTCCGGGGAAGCAGAGCCTTTTCCGGACCGGGGGAAAAGGGGAAGAGGGAATCGAGCTAGGGGCGACCGGCCGGTCGCCCCACTTTTTTCCCTCTTGCTTTTTCCTTTCCCTGCTTTTCCGCTTTCTCAATGACAAGGAATCATGTCAAAACCTGAATTGAATATCGCCTTCGTCGGCAACTACTCTCCGCGCATCTGCGGCATCGCCACGTTCACCACCGACTTGTGCGAGGCGGTCGCCGGGCAGCTGGGGCGCCGCTCGAACGTCTTCGCCGTCGCAGTCAACGACACCGAGCAGGGATACGCCTATCCCAACCGCGTGGAATTCACCATCCAGAAAAACCAGCAGAGCGATTATTACGAGGCGGCCAATTTCATCAACGCCAGCAACGCCGACGTGGCCTGCGTCCAGCACGAATACGGGATCTACGGCGGCTGGGACGGCATTTATATCCTCTCCCTGGTCTCCAGCCTCAGCGTGCCGGTGGTCGTGGTGCTGCATACGGTGCTGAAAAACCCCACCCCCAACCAGAAAAAGATCATCCAGGAGATGGCCCAGCGGGCGGGGCGGCTGGTCGTGATGAGCGAGCTGGCCGTGACCCTGCTGCAGCAGGTCTATGCCGTGCCGGCGGAAAAGATCGCGCGGCTCTATCACGGCACGCCCGACTTCGCCTCGCAGGACAACAACCGCTACAAAAAACGCTTCCAGGTGGAGGGGAACCAGACGCTGCTGACCTTCGGCCTGCTTAGTCCCAACAAGGGGATCGAGACGGTCATCCGGGCTCTCCCCGGTCTGGTGAGGGAATTCCCCAAGCTGATCTATGTGGTGCTGGGGAAAACCCATCCCAACATCCTCAAGGAGTATGGGGAGAAATACCGCACCAGCCTGGTGGCGCTGGTCGACAAGCTGGGGCTGGGGGAGCATGTGATCTTCGACGACCGCTTCGTCAGCCTGGAGGAACTCTGCGCCTGGCTGCTGGCGGCGGACATCTACGTCACCCCTTATTTGAACGAAGCGCAGATCGTCAGCGGCACCCTGTCCTATGCGGTCGGCGCCGGCACGGCCATCATCTCCACCCCATACTGGTACGCCCAAGAGCTGCTTGCCGATGATCGCGGGCTGCTGTTCGGCTTTGCCGACTCCACGGCGCTGGCCGCCGCCCTGCGCGACCTGCTGGCGGACAGGGCCAAGCTGAAGGCGCTGCGCGCCAGGACCTATCGTTTCGGGCGGCAGATGCGCTGGGAGATCGTCGCCGCAAAGTACCTGGAGCTGTTCCAGCACACGGAACTGGCCGCGGGCAAAAGGTCGATGGTCCTTAAAACGCCCCCCCTGCTGCTGCGCGAGCCGCCGTTCGACCTGGCGCACCTGAAGCGCCTTACCGATGACACGGGACTGATCCAGCATGCCAAGTACATCGTTCCCGACCGGCATACGGGCTATTGCCTGGACGACAACTCCCGGGCGCTGATGCTATGCGCCGGCGCCTATTCCCTCCTGCGCGATGAAAATGCCAAGAAACTGATCTCCACCTATTTCAGCTTCACCCATTTCACTCAGAATCCCGACGGGCGCTTCCATAATTTCATGGATTACCAGCGCCGCTTCCAGGATGAGGCCGGTTCGGACGATTCGTTCGGCAGGGCGCTCTGGGCATTGGGCTACATCATCTGGCGGCCGCCCCGCGACGCCCATCGCTCCCTGGCTTTCGAATGCTTCCAGAAGGCGCTGCCGCACGTGCGCGGGTTGAACCTGCGCGGCAAGTCCCTGGCCATGCTGGGCCTGGCCGCCTACCTGCGCTGCTACCAGGGGGATGAGAGCGTCGCAGGGCTGCTGCGCGAATGCGCCGATTATCTCTTGGCCTTGTACAAGGAGGTGGCCGACGGCGACTGGCGTTGGTTCGAGAATATCATCTGCTACGACAACGGCATCATGCCCATGGCCCTGTTTCAAACCTATGCCCTGCTGCACGAAGACAAATATCTGCAGGTGGCCAAGGAAACGCTGGAGTTCCTGGAAAAGAACCTGATCCATGACGGCCGCCTTTCCATCATCGGCAGCAACGGCTGGTACAAAAGGGGCGGCGCCAGGGCGCAGTACGACCAGCAGCCCATCGACGCGACCGCGATGGTCCTGGCCTACCAGTCGGCGTACTGGGTCACCCAGGACAAGGAATATTTGAAGAAGATGCGCCTGGCCTTCGGCTGGTTCCTGGGCGAGAACGACATGGGCATGTCCCTGTACGACGACGAGACCAAGGGCTGCGCCGACGGCCTGCTGGCAGAAGGGGTCAGCCTGAACCAGGGGGGAGAAAGCACGGTTTCCTTCCTCATGGCGCTGCTGGCCATGATCGAGGAATACGAAATCGCCGGCGCGGTTTAAAACGGGGACTTCGCGGCTCTGCCGGGTCAGCGCTGTCCGCCGAGCTTTTCGAGCAGTTCTGCCACCGGGATGCTGGCCACGTGCGATTCGGAATCGGAAATGGCGTAGGGAATGATCAATTCGCCGTTGAGAATGATGGAGCCGCAGCTGTAGACCACGTTCGGGACATAGCCTTCGCGTTCCTCTTCCCGCGGCGCCAGTAGCGGCAGTTCCAGCCTGCCCATGACCCTGGCTGGGTCCTGCAGGTCCAAAAGTGAGGCGCCGATGCAGTATTTGCGCATCGGCCCCACGCCGTGCGTCAGCAGCAGCCAGCCTTTTTTCGTTTCCAATGGCGAGCCGCAATTGCCGATCTGGACCAGCTCCCAGGGATTTTCCGGCGCTTCGATCCTGACGCCTTCATGCCAGAAATGGATGTTACGTGAATAGCTGATGAAGAGATTTTCACCGTCACTGCGCGTGATCATGGCAAACTGGCCGTTGATGCGGCGCGGAAAAAGGGCCATGCCCTTGTTGCGTGCCATGGCGCCGTTGAGGGTCGAGATCTGGAAACGGTGAAAATCCTTTGTCTCGATCAATTGCGGCAGTATTTCCCGGCCGTTGTAAGCCGTGTAAGTCGCGTAGTAGATGACGCTGCCGTCATCATCGACGAAACGGACGAAGCGCGCGTCTTCCACGCCGTTGCTTTCATTTTGCGACAAGGGGAAGATGACCCTTTCCGAGATCAACTCCCCGTGCGGAAAAAAGACCTCGTAATTCGATTCCGTCAGCCACTTGATGTGGACGACGGCCTCGTCCATGTCGGCAACGGCAAAGGCGCCGCCGGAGCGGACAGCGTCAATGGCCCGCCCCATTTCTTCCGGGGTGAAGCGGGCCGGCAGGTGCTGGAAGATGGCCTTGGCCGCTTCGCTGAGCTGCCCCATCTCTGCCAGTTTGGCCTGAAAAAGCCCCGGGTCGTAGGTCGCATTCAAGACGATCTCGGGCGTGCCCAAAAACGGGCTGACGGATTCCAGGAAGATTGAATTGTCCCTGTCGATCAGGGCGCTGCGGAAAACGATCGAGGAGATATGCCCTTCGCCGGTGGCGCGAAAACTGAAGATGACCCGGGTCTGCCCTCTCTGTACATTGTTCTGTTTGGGGTAGATGACGATCGATGGATTGAAAAGGGCGGCGGACTCGATGGAGTATTCCATGGTAAAGCAGGAACCGAGCAAAAGTTTTCTTTCCTCGGACAAGGCTGCTGACTCAGGAATGCAGGCGCTGATCCTCAGGTAATTTCCCAACAGGACGGAGCGGATATCCTTGTGACGGTGGGCAAAATCCTTGAGCGTCTGCTTGAGAAGGGCTTTGACCTGGGTTTCGTCCAGCGCCAGGACGCGGCTGACGATATTGCCGGTGTGGGTTTCCGTTCCCGGACGGAAGGGGCGGGTGATGACCCGGCGCGGGTCGGGACGGATATTTTTCAGGGTCTTGTGGGTGATGCGCTTGAACAGGCGCGAAATGATCACCGGGTCCGGGAGGGCAGGTTTGCCCAGCTGCTCATGGGCGATCAGCACCTCCTCCTCGGCCAGGATCAGGTTGTTTTTAGCCAGACGATCTTTCTTGTTTTTATCCATGGCCCCGCCATACTAGCCTGAATCAGGCGATATAGCAATGAAAAAGAGCGCGCCGCTGCTATCTTCCGGCTCACCTGCCCAGCATGATCAACGCGCCGGATACGATGGCCAGGATCGCCATGATCAGGGAAAGACCCTCAAAGTTCAAATGGAGCAAGGGGATCAATCCGGTCATGATGAGCCAGATGCCCAGCAGGATCATTCCCAGATTCTTTGTCAGCCTGCACCTACCCATTTTGTTATCCTCCTTTTTTTTGTTAGCCATATTGAATATTGGCCTG
>JAQUQF010000088.1 GCA_028749105.1 Acidobacteriota bacterium
CGGAAGCATGGCCCTCCTCCCCGAAAAGGAAAAGGAACTCTACTGGGAGATCACCCTCCTCCTGTCGCTCCTCGAAATCCAGGTGGAATTCGCCCTGGCCAACCACGAGATCTCCTCCCTGGCGGCGTACGCCTACGGGCTGTGCCAGCGCTTCAACCACTACTACCACCTGTTCCCGGTACTGGCCGAAAAGGATCCCGAGGTCCGCTGCCTGCGCCTGGCCCTGGTGCTGATGTTCAAGGACAAGGTCGGACAACTCCTTTCCGTGCTGGGGATCGACATACCCGAAAGAATGTAAGGAGGCCGGATGATCCAAGTCGAGCACTTGTCCAAGAAGTTTGCAAACGTGCAGGCCGTCGACGACATTTCCTTCCAGGTCGGGAAGGGGAAGATCTGGGGTTTCCTCGGTCCCAACGGCGCGGGCAAAACCACAACCATGCGCATCCTGACCGGCTACCTGCCGCCCAACGAGGGGCAGGCCCGCATCAACGGCATCGATGTCAACGCCGATCCGCGGGCGATCCAGAGGATCGTGGGTTATCTTCCCGAGGTCGTCCCGGTCTACAGCGAGCTGACCGTCAAGGAATTCCTGCGCTTCGTGGCCGAACTGAACGGCATCGCCAGGAAAAAGATCCCCTTTGCCATCGACCGCGTAGTCGAAAAGACCAACCTGCAGGGAGTCTACGGCCGCCTGATCCGCAACATTTCCCGGGGCTACCGCCAGCGCCTGGGCATCGCCCAAGCCATCATCCACGAACCCGAAGTTCTCATCCTCGACGAGCCGACCATCGGGCTCGATCCGGCGCAGATCATCGAGATCCGCGAAATGATCCGCTCGTTCAAGGAAAGCGCCACCGTCATCCTCTCTTCGCACATCCTGGCCGAGATCACCCAGGTCTGCGACGGCGCGGTGATCATCAAGGAGGGGCGGCTGAAAGCCACCCTGACCCGCGACGAGTGGGGGAAGAACCTGGAGATCGTCACTTCCAGCCCGGCCGGGGACGACATATGCAGCGGCCTCAAACAAGTCTTCCCCGCCATCAGCGAAGCGTTCGTTGCTGGCCCCGCGCTGAAGCTGGAATTCAAGGAGGCCGTCAATGATCTCAACCCGGTCATCCGCTACCTGGTGGAAAGGGAGGTCAAGATCCGCGAGATCAAGGCGGGGCTGGAGGCCCTGTACATGAAGGTTGTCCTGGCCGAAGAAGGGAGGAGGTCATGAGAAGCGTTTGGACCATCGCCAAGAAGGAGCTGAAGATCTTCCTCTATTCCCCCATCGCCTATATCCTGACGGCGTTTTTCCTCCTGGTCGGCGGCTTTTTCTTTACCAATATCCTGGCCTGGGCCAACGAGCAGACCATGAGGCTGATGCAGTCGGGCTATCCCATCGACCGTCTCAACATCAACCAGATGCTGTTCGAGCCCTTCTTCAACAACATGGCCGTCATCCTGATTTTCCTGCTGCCGCTGCTGACCATGCGCCTCTTCGCCGACGAAAAGAAGATGCGCACCGAGGAAATGCTGCTGACCGCACCGGTGCCTCTTGCTTCCATCATCATCGGCAAGTACCTGGCGGCACTGGCCGTCTACGCCGGCATCCTGCTGCTGACCGCCACTTTTGCGGTCTCCACCTTCCTCTACGGCAACCCGGAGCCGGCGCCCCTGCTCACCTCCTACCTCGGGCTGTTCCTGATGGGGGCGGTCTTTATCGCCATCGGGACCTTCGCTTCGGCGCTGACCGAGAACCAGGTCATTGCCGCGGCCATATCCTTCTCCACCATCCTCCTGATCTGGGTGCTCTCCTGGGTCGGCGCCAGCGGTCCCGGAGCCTGGCAGGGGGTCCTGACCTACCTGTCGTTCTTCTCCCATTTCCGGAACATGATCGGCGGCGTCATCGACACCCAGGACATCGTCTACTTCCTGTCGCTCATCTTCCTCCCCCTCTACCTGACCCGCGCGGTGTTTGAATTCAGGAAGTGGAGGTGACCATGAAAAGGTTTCTGCGCTATGGCAGTTATCTGTCCCTGCTGCTGATCCTGGCGGGGACGGCCCTGTGGCTCAGCTACGGGCTGGCATCCTTCAGGGGCAAGGCCGGGCTGGCGCTCCTCGTCACGGGCGGCGCCGGGCAGGCGGCCTACTTCGTTGCCAACTTTTCCAAGTTGCGGACAAGGAATTCCCGCCTGAATTTCCTGTTCGCCTCGAACCTGGCGGTGGTGGTCCTGCTGGTTGTGGCCATCGTCGCCGCCGTCAATTATCTCGGGGTCAAGGTCCACCAGCGTTTCGACTTCACCGCCGGCAAGGTGCACTCCCTTTCCGAGCAATCGGTTCAGGTGGCCCGCGGACTGAAAAAGGACCTCGCGATCAAGGCTTTCTTCAGCAAGGAAAACAGCAATCTCAGCCGTTTCCAGTCCCTGCTCGAGATCTACCGCTTCCACAGCCAGAAGATCCAGGCGACGATCATCGACCCCTTCATGAAGCCCGAGCTGGCCAAACAGTACGAGATCAAGGCCGACGGCACGCTGGTATATGAATATAACGGCAAGAGCACGCGCAGCGAGGAGGTCTCGGAAGAAGCCATTACCAACGCCATCATCAATGTGTCGCGCCAGAAGGAACAAACGGTTTATTTCGTCAAGGGGCACGGCGAACCCGACAGCGGGGACAGCGGCGAGAATGGCTTCGCCATCGCCAAGACCGGCCTGGAAAAGCTCTCTTATAAAACAAGGGACTTGTTCCTCTTCCATGAAACGGCCGTCCCCAAGGATGCGGCCCTCTTGGTCGTTGCCGGTCCGCAGAAACCGCTCCTGGAAAAAGAACTATTCCTGCTGGAAAACTACCTATTCCATGAAGAGGGGCGGCTGCTGCTCCTGCTCGACCCGGGCCAGGGCTCCGAGCTGAAGCCCCTGCTGAAGAAATACGGCCTGGCGTTGGAGGACAACGTCGTCGTTGACGCCGACCCCCTCTCGCAGTTCATGGGAGGAAATTACTTCATGCCCGTGGTATCCAATTATCCCGAACACGCCATCACCAAAGGCTTCGGCTACGCCACCATGTTCCCCCTGTCCCGCGGCCTGGCCCGCGTTACACCGGCTCCCGCCAATGCCACCGTGACGTTCCTCGCCGCCACCAGCCCAAATTCCTGGGGCGAGACCCATTACGAGGTCGAGGTCAAGACCGAAAAGATCACCCAGGACCCCGAGGACAAAGGCGGCCCGATCGACATCGCCGCCGCCTGCGAAGCCTCGCTTGGGGGGGATAAAAAATCCCGATTGGTGGTCGTCGGCGACTCCGATTTTGCTCTGAACAAGTATGTTGTTTTCCAGGCCAACGGCAATTTCTTCAACAACGCCGTTTCCTGGCTGGCCGAAGAGAAGGATCTGGTTGCCATCGCTCCCAAGGTGGCCGCCCCGCGGACCGTCAGCCTGACCCGGAGCGCCGGCCGCCTGGTCTTCTTCTATACCCTGGTCATTCTGCCGCTGCTGGTGTTCGCCGCCGGCATCGGCATCTGGCTTTTGCGGAGGAAACTGTGAGCTGGAAAAAGATCGCCGTTCTGCTGCTGTTCCTGGCCATCCTGGCCGCGGCCATCATGTATGTCAACCAAAAAGAAAAGGACCGGCAGGCGGTCGAAGGAACGCTGCTCGCCATGCCCTCCGCCTCAGTGGAGAAGGTCGAATTGCGCAACAGCAACGGCCGTTTCGTCTTTTCGCGCCGGGATACGACATGGTTCCTGGATGCGCCCCTGACGGCCAAGGCCGAGAAGGTGGCGCTGGAAAGCATCCTGGACAACTACTGCCAATTGAAATATGACCGCCTGGTGGCGGAGAACGCCGTGGAGTTGAAGGATTTCGGATTGGACAGGCCGGAGATCGAACTGAAGCTGTTCGCCAAGGACGGGCCGGCAACGACGATCCTGTTGGGGACGAATAACCCGCTGGACGGCTCCTCCTACGCCAGGCTGGCCGGCGGCAAAAAGGTGGTCACCATCGCCTCCTACAAACGCGGCGATCTGGAAAAAGACTTGTTCGCCTTCCGCGACAAAAAATTCTTCGGGATCGATGCCATGGCCATAGGCGCCCTGGAATTCCGGCATGAAAACAGTTCCTTCTCCTTCAGGAAGGAAGAAGGGCGCTGGTTCCTGGAAAAACCCGTACACTCCCTGGCCCAGGAATCCAAGGTCAGCGACATCCTCGCCTCCGCCTCGAACCTGGAGGCCCTTTCGTTCGCCCCGGCCCCCGGAAGCGGCGCGTACGGCGAATTCGGACTGGACAAGCCCATACTCATCGCCGAATTCCGCTCCCCTTCGGATGCGCGCAAGATCGCGGTCGGCCGGAAAGGCGAGCAGTATTATGCCCTGGCCGAGGGCGCGGCGGAGATTTGCGGGATCGCCAAGGATTTTCTGGACAAGTTCAGCATCGACGCCGCCGCCTTCCGCGAAAAAAAAGTGGCCTTGTTCTTCGCCTTTGACGTAAGGGAGATCGCGTTCCGCCGGGGGGCGTTCGACTTCACGGCCCACAAAGACGCCGCCGGGACCTGGGGGTTTGCCGCCCCGGTTTCCGGGAAAAACCCCGACCAGGAAAAGATCGAGCGCCTGCTGACCTCCCTGGCCGACCTGGAAGCCGAGGGGTTCATCGACGGGGCAAAGGCGTTGCCTCCCTTCCCGACCCGCATCGCATTGAAGACAGAAGACCCCGCCGACCCTGGAAAACAGGGCTCGATCGTGAACGAATTCGCCGCCGCCGATGGAGAAACGGTTATAGTCCGCAACCCGTCGCTCCCGTATCTATTCAAGGCCAACAAGGAGATATTGGCTACACTGCCCGCGAACTTGGGCGATCTCTGTGAAGATGAGGCGAAAGCGAAATAATCGGGAACGGCTGCGGCCGCAGGCGATCTCAATTCCGGCAAAGATCGGAATAGTTGTCCGAAATTGCAACTTTTTCAATGACATGGGCATCTTAAGAAATAGCCATGAATGATCTGATAGCCAAGCTCAAGAAAGGTGACGAAGCTGCATTCAAGGAAGTGATGGCCGTGTACAAAAAACCGATATTCAATTACCTGAGCCTGCTGCTGGGCGACCGCCAGCTGGCCGAAGAACTGACCCAGGACACCTTCGTCAAGGTCTATTTCAAGGCTCACACCCTGAAGACAGACAACGCGCAGGCAGCAAAGGCGTGGATCTATTGCATCGCCACCAACCTGGCCCGCAGCGAATTCCGTAAAAAGCGGATCCGGCAGCTGTTCTCCCTCTCCGATTTGAACGAGCGGCAGGCATCCTACACCCCCGACATCGAGAAAAAGCTGCTGGCCGAGCAGCTGCTCTCCCTTGTACCCGAAAAATGGCGCGTGCCGCTGATCATGAAGGAGATGGACAATTTCTCCTTCGAGGAGATCGCCCTCATGCTGAACAAGCCCATCGGAACGGTCAAGTCCATGGTTTTCCGGGGCAAGGACCATCTGAAAAAACAATGCCTTGACCCGAAAGGAGCATCCCATGTCTGACTGGCAGGAAATTTTTGAGCTCCGCGACGACGCAAGCGGCCCGGGCGACGACTTCGAGACCCGGGTCTTTGCCAAGATCCGCAGAAAGAAGCGGCAGAGGAAGATCGGCATCGGGATCACGGCGGCGGCCGCCGCCGCCCTGTTGCTGGTCGTGTTCCAGCCGTTCCGCCCCCTTTCCCGTCCGCTGCCGCTGGCCGAAAGCGTCAAGGAAGAGGTGCCGGTTAGCGAAGACCTTTACTTTTCGGCATCCGACAGCCGCACCCGCTATTCGCTCGAAGCGGTCGCTTACGGAAAACGGGCGGCGCAACGGCAAGCGCTCCCCAACCAAATATAGGAGTTGACCATGAAAAAGCTGCTTTTCATCATACTGCTGCTGCTCTGGGTCGCCTCTGGCGTCCGGGCGGCGGACAAGATCGCCGACATCGAAAGCGAGATCAAGACCGTCATGGACCGGGTTTCGCCTTCGCTGGTGAAGGTTGTCGCCGAGAATGCCCGCAAGTACGTGGCCACCGGCATCGTCCTGGAAGACGGGCTGATCGTCACTTCGTCGCTGGTCACTCGCCACCCATTCGAGAGGATTTTCGTAGAGACCACCAAGGGCGAGACGATCGCCGCCCGCATTGCCGGCCAGGACAACCGTTCGGGACTGGCGCTGCTGCGCCTCGAAAAAAATGGCCTGCGGCCGCTGCCGCAGGCCGGGCCGGCCGGAGTCGGCAACTGGGTGGCGCTCGTCGGGCTGTTTTATGACCGCTTCCCCGCCATATTTCAGGGCATCGTCAGCAGCCGCAGCGAAAATGAGCTGCTGCTGAATGCCCCGGTCGCCCCGGGCGCGGCCGGGGGGGCCGTGGTCAACAAGAAAGGCGAGCTGTTGGGCATCATTCGCGGCAACGTCGGCTTTTCATTCAGCCCCGATTTCACTTTCAGGGATCATGCGGCGTCTATCGTGGTCGGCGGCCGCAAGAACGAAAGCGGCAGCCTCTGCTACGCCATTCCCATCCAACAGGTCCGGCGCATCGCCGAAATTCTGAAGACAACCGGCAGGGTCGTCCCCGGATGGCTGGGGGTCATCCTCGCAGGCAATTCGAACCTGGTCCAGCAGGTGTACAAGGAATCACCGGCGGCCAAGGCGGGGATCACCGGCGGCGACCGCATTGACGAGCTTGCCGGCAAGCCGATCGCCGACTTCCCCGATATCGCCACCGCCCTCGAGTTCCGTTATGCCGGCGACAGGGTCGGCGTTCGGATCAACCGGGCGGGAAAACCTCTGCGTCTGAACGTAGTGTTGGGCGAACACCGCGACGGCGATGAGCCGGTACCGCCACTTCCCGGCGATGTCCCGGAAGCCCCGGAAATTCCCGGATTTGCCGACCTAGCCGAGCGGCTCGCCGAAATGCCCGAGCTTTCCGACCTGGAGACGGCGCTGCCCAGGGTACGGAATTATGTGATCGAGTTCGCCGGCGCCCGGCAGTTGGGCATCGACGTCATGGAGATCACCGCCGACCTGGGCCGGAAATTCGCTGTCAAGGAAGGTTACGGGCTGCTTGTTTCCCGCGTCAATGAGGGGTCGGCGGCAAGGAAGGCGGGCCTGCAGGCCGGGGATGTCATCGTCCGGGCAAAAGGCGGAGCCGTCCGCACTACCTCCGACCTGCGCCAGGCCCTCAACTCCCTGAAGGAGAAGGAAACGATCCTTCTCGAGCTCTACCGCGACGGCCAGTTGAAAAAATTCCAGTTGCTCCCGGACCTG
>JAQUQF010000089.1 GCA_028749105.1 Acidobacteriota bacterium
GCATTAATATCGCAAAAACTTAAAAATATGCCGCTTTTTTCTTTATAATAGTAATTTTTAGTGCTTTTTTTATTGAAATAAATGTTTATTGAATTGAAATTGATACCAATTTCATTGAATTTATCTTGGATCCTGGCAAGTGTGATCAAAATATCCGGATATTTGTATTCTTTTGGATCGTAATTGATCAGCCAGTTGCCTCTAAATAAAAAATCCATCAACGAAATCGAAGTAGGCTCGACGTTAAAGAATAATCACAAATTCCAGGAACAAAAAGCTTTGTAAGATTAAAGCACCAAGCACCAAGCACTAAATTCCAAAAAAGCACCAAGCACCAATGACCCAATGACCCAAACGAGGAAAAGAAACTCGCAAGGGCTTTTGTTTTGGACATTGGAATTTTGAATTTGGTATTTGCTTGGAATTTGGTGCTTGTGATTTGGGATTTCATTCTTATATGTCACACGTTACGCGTTACGCGTTACGCAGTTCATTCAATTCATTCGATCGCTTTAATCGTCCTGTTCCAGCGCGTATGAGAGAAGAAGCGAACAATGGTCAACCCGATGTCCTTGATCTTATATAAGATCCCAGGGGTCAAATATTCCTCGGTTTCCGACTGGTACGACCAATAGATGCGCCAAGGCTTGCCCACCACGTACTCGAATGGGACCGGTCCCCAATAGCGCGAGTCGAAGGAGTTGTCGCGGTTGTCGCCCATGCAGAAATAGTAGCGCGCCGGCACGACGTAATCGATGCTGCCGTCGGCGTTCTCCTGCGTCTGGCGCAGGTCGAAGGGGAACTGAAAGTACCACTCGTAATGATTGCGCGGCGGGAAGTCGTCGCCGTACTCCTGCCCCTTGAACTGGGTGTAGGACTCGGCCAGCGGCCGGCCGTTGATGTAGACCCTTTTATTGAGGATGCGCAGGCGATCGCCGGGCATGCCGATCACGCGTTTGACATACTCCTTCTCCATGTCGGGGGGGGCCTTGAAGGTGACGATCATGCCGCGCTTGATCTTCACCTGGGGCAGGAGGAAGTTGCCGAAATTGCTGATCGAGTTGGAGTAGGCCACTTTGTTCACCAGCAGGTGGTCGCCGACCAGCAGCGTCTTCTCCATTGAAGGCGTTGGGATGACGAAGGACTGCAGCAGGAAGGTGTTGACGAAAAAGACATAGATCAGGGTCTCGACGATGAGCTCGAAATACTCGCGGCCGACAGAGACCGTCCGCGGCGGCTTGGGAGCTTTAGGCTTGCGCTTGAATGGGTTTTTCATAAGGTCAGATTTTACAGCAGTTTGTGGTCTAAAGCAAGCTCAGTGTCAGTGACAGTGTCAGTGTCAGCAAGAGAATAACATGATTTCAAAAAAGAAAACTCTACTGTTACTGTCACTCACATTGACACTTTAAGTTCGCGTAAGGGCCTTGCTGTCACTGTCACTGACACTGTCACTTATTTGTTTTTCTGAGATACCATTTCGTGATCTCTTCCGCGATGGCCGGCACCATGGCCAGTCCGAGGATCACCGTCCATTCCCCCAGGGACGGGAAATGGGTGTTGAACACCGGCTGCAGGAACGGCACGCTGATCACCAGCACAAGCAGCAGCATGGAGAGGCCGACCGCGTACTGCATGTAGCGGTTGGAGAAGACGCCGATGCGCAGGACGGAAAGGCGCTCGGAGCGGACGGTATAGGCGCGGAAGAGCTCGCAGAGCGACAGGGTGGCGAAGGCCATGGTCTCGGCCGTCTGCACGTCGATGCCGCGCCAGTCGTAGCGCAGAAGGAAGGCCAGCGGGTTGGCGCCCGGCGGCAGCGCATCGCCGGCGCGCAGGTGCCAGAGCAGCCCCACGGCGAAGGCGCCCAGGACGGCGCCCGTCTGGGCGATGGTCTGGATGAAGATGCCCAGGCGCATGCCGGCGTTGATCACCGGCTCGTGCGGCGGCCGCGGCTTGCGCAGCATGATCTCGGGATCGCCCTTCTCCATGGCCAGGGCCAGCGCCGGCGCGCCGTCGGTGAGCAGGTTCAGCCAGAGCAGCTGGATGACGGTCAGCGGCGTCGGCAGGCCGGCCAGCATGGCCAGGAAGATGATCATGATCTCGGCCACGTTGGAGGAGAGGAGGAAGAAGACGAACTTGCGGATGTTGTCGTAGATGATGCGTCCCTGCTCAACGGCCGAGACGATGCTGGCATAGTTGTCGTCGGTAAGCACCATGTCGGCGCTCTCCTTGGCGACATCGGTGCCGGTGATGCCCATGGCCACGCCGATGTCGGCGGCCTTGATCGAGGGGGCGTCGTTGACCCCGTCGCCGGTCATGGCTGCGACTTCGCCGTTGGCGCGCAGGGCGTTGACGATGCGCAGCTTGTTCTCAGGGGAGACGCGGGCGAAGACATCGGTTTTCTCCACTTGCCGCTTCAGCTCGTCGTCGTTCAAGGCATCGACCTGCTTGCCGGTCAGCACCTGGTGGCCGGACCGCAGCAGGCCGATTGCAGCGGCGATGGCGCGGGCGGTGTCGGGATAGTCGCCGGTGATCATGATGGTGCGGATGCCGGCCCTGGCCGCCACGGCCAGGGCGGGCGCCACCTCGAGCCGAGGCGGGTCGATCATCCCGGCCAGGCCGACGAACACCAGGTCCCTCTCCACGGCGGCAACGTCGTTGACGTCGGGAAGCTCGGCGTCGACGCGGTAGGCCATGCCGAGGACGCGCAGCGCATCGCGGGTCATGGAGGCGTTGGCTTCAAGGATGCGCCGACGCTGCGCCTCGTCCAGCGGGGCGATGCTGTCGTCCCGGCGCTGGAAGCGGGTGCACAGGTTGAGGACCATGTCCGGAGCACCCTTGACGGCGACGGCGTAGCCGCTGTCCCGATGGCTCTCATCGAAGGGGGAGCTGTCACCCTTTTGCGGGTTGAAGATGTGGTGCACGGTGATCATGTTCTTGCGCGTGGCGTCAAAGGGCACCTCGGCCATGCGCGGGTAGGCCAGGTTCAGCGGACGGGGCAGGGCGGCAGCCTTGGCCGCCGCCACCAGCAGCGCCCCCTCGGTGGGGTCGCCGACCATGCGGTAGGTGCGGCCTTCGTCGCCGCTCTCGCCCGAGATCTCCAAACTGGCGTCGTTGTTCAGGGCGCCGATCCACAGGGTGGTCAGGATGGCCGGGTGTTCCTGCAGGTCGACGCTGCGCTCGCCGGCGCGGAATTCGCCGGACAGGATGGCGCCGGCGTCGGTCACGCCGAGCAGGTCGCCGTCGGCCCATACCCGGGTGACGGTCATCTTGTTCTGGGTCAGGGTGCCGGTCTTGTCCGAGCAGATGACGGTCGTCGAGCCGAGGGTCTCGACCGACGAAAGGCGGCGGATCAGGGCATGGCGCTTGACCATCTCGCGCATGCCCAGGGCCAGGCTGATGGTGACCACCGCCGGCAGCCCCTCCGGGACGGCGGCGATGGCCAAGCCCACGGCGAGCATGAACATCTCCAGCGGCGCATGGCCGCGCAGCATGCCGATGGCGAACACCAGGGCGCAGACGGCCATGGCCGCGATGCCCAGCACCTTGCCGAGGCCGTCCAGGCGCTTCTGCAGCGGCGTGGACTCCTCCTCGACCCCCTGCAGCATGGCGGCGATCAGGCCGATCTGCGTGTGCATGCCGGTGGAGACCACGATGCCCATGCCGCGCCCGGTGTTGACCACCGTCCCCATGAAGGCGGCGTTCCTGCGGTCGCCCAGGGGCACGTCGGCCTCCAGGCGGATCGAGGCGTCCTTTTGCACCGGCAGCGATTCTCCGGTAAGGGCGGCCTCTTCCAGGCGCAGGTTGACCGCCTCGACCAGGCGGATATCGGCGGGGACGAAGTTGCCGGCCTCAATGAAAACGATGTCGCCCGGGACCAGGTCGGGACCAGGCACCGACTGCCGCGAACCGTCGCGCCGCACCTGGGCCTCGGGCGCAGCGAGTTTTCTCAAGGCGGCAAGCGCCTCCTCGGCGCGCTGCTCCTGGATCACGCCCAGCGTGGCGTTCAAAATGACGATGGCCATGATGGCGGCGGCATCGATCCATTCTCCGAGCAGTCCGGAGACGGCGGCGGCGCCGATCAGCAGCAGGATGATGAAGTTGTTGAATTGGGCCAGCAGCAGCTGCAGAAAACTGGGGCGCGGAGCGGCGGCGATCTCGTTGCGGCCGAGCAGCTCCAGGCGGCGGGCGGCCTCATCGGCGCTCAGTCCCCGGTCCAGGGGGGTGGCCAGATGCCTTGAGGTCTCCTCGGCACTCAGGGCGTGCCAGTCGCGCGCGACCTGCTTGCCGGTGTCGGCTATGGTTTTTGATTCGGGCATGATGACTCCATATCGGGGGATTCAGCGCAGCTTGATGCTGATCAGGCTGACCAGGGTGAAGATCACGGCCAGTATCCAGAAACGGATGACGATCTTGGGCTCGGCAATGCCCAGGTGCTGGTAAGTATGGTGGATGGGGGCGCGGTAAAAAATGCGCCGCTTGAGCAGCTTGATGCCGATGTAATCCTGTATGAACACCGAAAGGAACTCGATAACAAAGACGCCGCCGGCGATCAGGAACAGCAGCTCCTGCTTGAGCAGGACGGCCGAGGTGGCGATGAGTCCGCCGATGAGCAGCGAGCCGGTGTCGCCCATGAATATTTCGGCGGGGTAGGTGTTGAACCACAGGAAGGCAGCCAGGGCGCCGATGAGGGCGGCCAGCACCACCACCAGCTCGCCCGAGCCGCTGATGAAGGGGAACCACAGGTATTTTGCGGCGATGAAGTTGCCGATGATGTAGGCAAAGATGGCGTAGACTCCGACGAGCAGGCCGGCGGGCACCGTAGCCAGGCCGTCGAGGCCGTCTGCGAAATTGATGGAGTTGGCGATGGCGATGATTGCCAGCACGATGAATGGGTAGTAGAAGAATCCCAGGTCGATGACCGGGTTCTTGAAGAAGGGAACGTACAGCTGGGTGGCGATCGCGGAGGAAAAGGGCGAGGCGTCGGAGGCCAGGAGCAGCAGCGCCAGGATCACGCCGAACAGTCCCTGCAGGAACAGCTTCATGCCGCGGTTCAAGCCCAGGTCGCTGGAGCCGCGGATGTTCTTCAGATAGTCGTCGAAAAAGCCCAGGGCGGTGAACCAGAAGGCGGTGAAGATGATCGTGCCCAGGAAGAAGTTGTTCGGCTTTTTCCAGCTGCCCCAGAGCAGGACCGAAACCAGGAGCGAAAAGAAGATGATCAGCCCACCCATGGTCGGAGTGCCGTCCTTGTTGCGCGGCGACATGTCGCCGAAGTCGCGGGCGCGGTCGCGGAAGTTCAGCTGGTAAATGGCGCGGATCATCCGCCGGCCCAGCAGGATGCCGATGGCGAACGAGGTGAGCACGGCCATCAGGGCGCGGAAGGTGATGTAGGTCATCAGCCTCTGGCCCGGCAGGCTGGCGAAAAAATCGCTGATCCAGATGATCATGGGCGGTCGATCTCCCTGTAGATGCGGTTGATGATGGACTTGATCCTGAATTCCGGCGTGAGGTGGTTCGAAGTGACCAGCACCTTCTGTACCTGCTTCTTGACCTCGTCCCCCTTCAGCAGGCCGCGGCGGTAGAAGGAATAGAGCACTTCCAGCACCTCCTCGCGCACCATGGAGTTGCTGTCCAGGTAGAAGCGCTGCAGCAGCGCCAGGTCGCCGGCGTTCCCCTTGCGGGCCATGAGCCGCAGGCTGGCCGCCTTCTCCTCGAAGCTGCCGCGCGCCAGGCGCCGCATCACGATGGGGCGCAGCCCGGCGTACTCGTCCTCGCTGATGTTCTGGCCAAGATACTCCAGGGCGGCGGCGCGCACCTCGAAATAGCCGTCTTTGAGCAGGCGCAGCAGCAGTGCCCTGATCTCCTCGCTCCAGGGGTTGATCGCCTTGAGCGCCTGCACGGCGTTGCGGCGCATGAAGCCGTTGCCGCGCCCCGACTCCAGCATGCCGATCAGGTAGGGGACCTTGGCCTTGTCCTTGAACAGGCCGATCAGCTTGATCCCGACGTTGCGCACTTCCCAGGAGGCGCTGGACAGGTAGATGCTGGACTTGTAGCGGTACTCCGCCTTGTAGAAGTCGGGGTTGCGGGATACGGTCTCCAGAAAACGGAATGGTGACAGCAGGGAGACGGGGAGCGAGCCTGCGTGCTGGCCATTTTTCTTCTTGAAGAGCAGGATGCCGGTATTCTTCAGCAGCAGCGACGATAAAAAATAGACGGCCGTGCCCATGAATGCCAGCGAGACGCAGAAAACAATGTTCTCGACGACATGCGAATTGAATTCGATGCGGTCGAAGACGAACCTGGCCTCGACGATGGCGATGATCATCAGCACGCAGGCGCTCAGGGTCTTGGCTGCGGTGCCTGCCAGTTCGCCCATAATCGACGGGGCACCCTCGCGCCGCAAACGAACCTGCAGCACCCGGATGCGGACAAGGGCCAGGAGGGTGTAGGCGATGGATGTGGCCAGGGCGATGCCGGCAAACTGCAGCTGCGAGTGCGCCAGCAGCCAGACCAGCGGCGCGTGGACGGCCAGCAGCAGGAGGTCAAGAAAAATGGAACTGCGCTCTTCCTGGCGCGATGAGAATAGTTGGCCGGTCAGGGCGTGGATGCCCCAGCCGATGAGGCCGATGGCGTAGAACTGCAGGGCACGGGCGGTGCTGGCCACCGCCCCGGCGCCGAACTGGAAGCGCTCCAGCAGCAGCGAGACGATGGGTTCGGCCAGGAAGATCAGCAGGATCGACAGGGGAGCAAGAAGGAAGAGATTGTTGCGGAAGCCCACGACCAGGAGCTTTCGCGTCCGCTCCTTGTCGAGGAGAGCGGTCGACCCGGCCAGGTCACGCAGCGTCGCCTTGCGGACGGCATGCACGACGAGGGTGAAGGGCAGACGGAAAATCTCCATGGCGAAATAGAGGTACGAGATCGACCCGGCGCGAAGGAGCGAGGCCACGAAACGCTCGATCAGTGGGGGGCTCTGGGACAGCGCCGCCGCCATCCCGACCGGGGCCAGCTCGCTGGCGTATTTGCGCGTAACCTGACTGGAAGCGCGGAAGGCCGGGCGTAATGTGAACTCCAGCTCCGGCCGAGCGAGGGTCGGCAGCAGGAAGGGCAGCAGGAAGAGCAGCTGCAGCAGGGTGGCGAACAG
>JAQUQF010000090.1 GCA_028749105.1 Acidobacteriota bacterium
GATGATCTTGCCCGCGTTTCCCGATTGGCCGATCGCGAAGGCCTCGGCGAAATCTTCCATCTTGAAACGGTGGGTGATCAACGGCTTCAGGTCGACCTTGCCCGAGACCAGCAGGGCGTCCATCTGATACCAGGTTTCGAACATGCGCCGGCCGTTGATGCCCTGGACGGTCACTCCCGGGAAGATGATGTCCTTGGCCAGGTCAAGGCTCAGCGGCTTGGCCGGAATGCCCAGCAGCGAATAACGCCCGTTCTTGCGGATGGAGCGGAAGCCCTGGGCAATGGCGGCCGGGTGGCCCGACATCTCCAGCACCACATCCACCCCCTGGCCCCCGGTCAGACCCCGGACAACCTCCTCCACGTTTTCCTTGACCGGGTCGATGACGCGGTCGGCGCCCATCTTGCGCGCCAGCTCCTGGCGGAACGGCATCACCTCGCTGACCAGAACCAATGATGCCCCGGCTGCCTTGCACACCGGGATGGCGGCGATGCCGATGGGGCCGCCGCCCAGGATGAGGAACGACTTGCCCACGGTTGCGCCGGCCATGACCGTATGCACGGCATTGCCGAAGGGGTCGTATATGGCGGCAAACTCGGGGTCGATGCCAGCGGGCACGCGCCACAGGTTGGACTCGGGGACGGCGATGAAATCGGCGAAGCAGCCGTCGCCGTCGACGCCGAGAATGACCACGTGTTCGCACAGATGGGCGTTGCCGGTGCGGCATTGGAAGCACTGGTTGCAGACCACGTGCATCTCGGCGGTGACGATGTCTCCGACCTGGTAGTGGCGGACATCGGCGCCGGCCTCCACGATCTCGCCGTAGAACTCGTGGCCCGTGGTCACGGGCGGCTTCAACCGGTTCTGTGACCACTCGTCCCACTTGTAGATGTGCAGGTCAGTGCCGCAGATGGCCCGCTTGCTGACCCTGATCAGGACTTCACTGGATTTGATCGTCGGGATGGGCACGTCCCTCATCTCCAGCCCGGGCCCGGGTTTCATTTTGCGCAGCGCCTTCATATTGCCTTTCATGGGAGAACTCCTTTGGTGACTAAGGGCCATTCTAGTATTTCCCCGGCCGGAATGCAAGCGGGCACAGCGTGACGCGCAACACGTGACGCGGGACGCGGGGTGTGAAAGATCGGCAATCACTTCCCATTTCGTCTATCTCCGGATATAATGGGCCCATGAAAAAGAATCTCCTACTATGGATCCTCGCTTTCGTATTCACTTTGTTTTTAGCGATATATCAGCGCCTGAGCGGCCCGACCCACCCGGTCAGGGGGAAGGAAAACGTTGCCGGAGTCCGGATCACGTACCGGCTGCTCCGCAGCTGGACCAGCCATCAGCCGCTGCCGGTGCGCGTGGCGGGAAACGGCATCGCCTCCATGCGCCTGCATTATCGCCGCTACCCGCTGATCGCAGGCGAGGAGTGGTCGATCGTGCAGATGGTCACCCAGGACGACGCGTTCCAGGCTTTTATCCCCGGCCAGCCCGCCGCCGGCAAGGTGGCCTACAAGGTGGAGGTGGTCTCCCCGGGCCGAGTGACCTGGCTTGATGAAGGGAAGCCCGTCGTGGCCCGCTTCAAGGACGATGTGCCGGCCTGGCTGCTGATCCCGCACATCCTCTTCATGTTCGCCGGCATGCTGCTGGCGTTCCGCACCGGCCTGGGCGCGCTGCTCAACGACCCACAATGGCAGCGCCTGCTGCCTTGGACACTGGCCGTCACCGCCCTGGGCGGCCTGCTCCTCGGCCCCCTGGTGCAGAAATACGCCTTCGGCGCCCTGTGGACCGGCTTTCCACTGGGGCGCGACCTGACCGACACCAAGATCCTGCTCGTGATCGCAGCCTGGCTGGCCGCGTTATTCCTCAGGAAAAAGAGCCGCTTCTGGGTCGTGGCGGCAACCGTGCTGATGGTACTCATCTATTTGATCCCGCATTCGGTCATGGGATCGGAGCTGAATTATAAGACAGGAAAAATAGAAACGGCAAAGACAATCAGACAATAGCATCCGGCCGTGCGCTGAGAATGGATTTTACAGTCCCAGCTTGAAAAACGTCTCCTCGGCCTCGGCCACCAACCTCCCGACAATCTCCTTGACCGACTTGGTATCGTGGATCAGGCCAACGCTCTGCCCGGCCATCAGCGAGCCATACTCCACGTCGCCGTCCTGGACGGCGCGGCGCAGGGCGCCGACCCAGTATTTTTCCACCTCGAACTGCGCCTGGGTGCGGTGGATCTCGCCGCGCTCCAGTTTCTGGATCAGCTCCAGCTGCAGGCGGCCGAACTCCTCGCTCCCCTTGTTCTTCAGGGCGCGCACGGCCACCACCGGCAGGGCCGAGCTGTACTGCGGCGTGGCGAAGGCCTCGCGGGAGCGGGCCTTGCGGAACTTTTCCTTGAACGCCGGGTGGGCCGGGCTCTCCTCGGCCATGGCGAAGATGGTTCCCATCTGCACCCCCGCCGCCCCCATCAGCAGCAGGTGGGCGATCATGCGGCCGCTGGCGATGCCGCCGGCGACGAAGACCGGCAGCTGCGGGTAATGGAACAGCACCTGCTGGATGAGGACGATGGTTGAAACATGGCCGATGTGGCCGCCAGCCTCGCTCCCTTCCAGGATGAGGGCGTCGGCGCCGTAAGCGATCATGCGTTCGGCGATGGAGTCATTGGAGGCGAAGCACAGCACCCTGGCGCCGCTCTCCTTGGCGATGCGCACTTCCTCCTGGCGCGGGAAGCTGCCGGCGAACACAATGTACGGCACGTTCCAGGAAGCCACTTTTTCCAGGTGCGACAGGTAATTGGGAGCGATGGTGATCAGGTTGACGGCAAATCGGCAGCCGCTTGCCTTCAGTTCCATCACTTCCTGCTCCAGGACAGCGGCGGGCATGTTGCCGGCGGCGAGGACGCCGAAGGCGCCGGCGCCGGCCACCGACTTGACCAGTCCCGAGGTGCTGATCCAGGTCATGGCGCCGGCGATCAGGGGGTATTCGACCCCCAGGAAATCGCGGCCGCGCTGCCAGTATTTTTGGTGCTTTTTGGCTATCATAGGACTATTTTAGCACAAGCGCGTGCGAAAACCAATTTTTTCAGCTCAGCACTTTCATAAATGTGGAGGTGTCGGGGGCTTTCCCGATTATTCCGCGGTTCCTCCTTGAATTCGGCAAAAAATTGGAATATAATTCGCTCGTCTATTCATGAAAACCATTGAATTCAACCCGGATGGCAAGCCGACTATCATTACTCCGGAAGTTTCCTCCCGGGACGAAGCCGTCCGCAATGAAGTGCTGGCCGAAGCCCTGCCGCTCATCATCCACAAGCTGAAGAACAAGCTGACCCCTGTCCTGGGCTATACGCAGATCCTGCAGACCCGGGAACTCGACGAGTTCACCCGCGAAAGGCTGACCCGGATCGAGAGGAACACGACAGAACTGACGGAAGCGCTGAACTTGCTGAAGGAATACTGCCGGCCAGTTCCGGCCGACCTGCGTCCCGGATACATCAACGATGTCGTGGAAGGGTTGGCTCCCAGATGGCAGGCCATGGCCGCTGCCGCCGGGACGAGGATTTCACTTGAACTGGAAGACGGGCTTCCCGCGCTGCCGCTCGCTGCCGGCCGCCTGCGCATTCTGCTGCTCTCCCTGGCGGAGAACTCTATCAGCGCGCTGGAATCCAAGGCAGCCGGGAAAAAGGAGATCCGCATCACCACGCGCGGCGGCGGGGATGCCCTGGCTCTTGCCGTTCGCGACAATGGCTGCGGCATGAGCGAGGTGGAGGCGGCGAGCGCCTGGACGCCTTTCTATGCGAAATTTCCAGGCCACGCCGGACTGGGACTGGTGCTCTGCGAGAAGATCATCTCCGACCATGGCGCCTCCATCGCGGTGGTTTCGGTCCCCGGAGAGTCCAGCGAGTTCACGATCTCCTTTCCCCGGCCGGCATGTCCGCAAGCAAAGCAAACCAATGAGCGCTGAAATAAATTTCCGCTCCCAATCATGAAGGAGGTTACATGAAAAGGAAGTATGTCTATTTTTTCTCCAAGAAACACAGCGACGGCAACAAGGAGATGAAAAATCTCCTGGGCGGCAAGGGTGCCGGCCTGGCCGAGATGGCCAGCATCGGCCTTCCCGTCCCTGCGGGATTCACCATCACCACCGAGGTGTGCGACCTGTATTACAAGAACAATCGCCAATACCCCGCCGGCCTGGACAAGGAGGTCGACGAGAACATGCGCCGGCTGGAAAAGGAAGTGGGCAAGAAATTCGGCGATGCCGCCGACCCGCTGCTGGTATCGGTGCGCTCGGGCGCTCCCCTCTCCATGCCCGGCATGATGGAGACGATCCTCAACCTGGGGCTGAATGACCGCTCGGTGGCCGGACTTGCCGCCAAGACCGGCAACCGCCGCTTCGCCCTCGACGCCTATCGCCGCTTCATCATGATGTACGGCTCGACGGCCAAGGGCATCGACCGCGAGGAGTTCAATCATGCCTTCGAGATGCTGAAAAGCCAGCGCACGCGCCAGCGGCTGCACCTGCCTTCGCACGTCAAGGTCAGCGACACCGACGTCAACGATGTCGAGCTGGAGGAGCTGGTCAAGGAATACAAGGCGATCTACAAGCGAAATATCGGCAAGGAATTTCCCCAGGACCCCAGAGAGCAGCTGTGGGGATCGGTGGACGCCGTCTTCGGCTCCTGGATGGCCGAGAAGGCCGTCACCTACCGCCGCGTGGAAAAGATAAAAGGCGTGGTGGGCACGGCCGTCAACGTCCAGCAGATGGTCTTCGGCAACATGGGGGCCAAGAGCGGCACCGGCGTCTGCTTCACCCGCGACCCCAACAGCGGCGAGAACACGTTCTACGGCGACTACCTGGTCAACGCCCAGGGCGAGGACGTCGTGGCCGGCATCCGCACCCCCATCAAGCTCTCCGAGTTCGAGAAGGCCGACCCCAAGTCCTACAAGCAGCTGGTCGACGTGCGCCGCATCCTGGAGAGGCATTTCAAGGACATGCAGGACCTGGAATTCACCGTCGAGGAGGGGCGGCTGTACATGCTGCAATGCCGCACCGGCAAGCGCTCCCCGGCCTCCTCCTTCCGCATGGCCGTGGACATGGTCCATGAGAAACTGATCCGCAAGGAGGACGCCATCCTGCGCATCAAGGACAAGGACATCGAAGGGATCTTCTACCCCATCATCGACCCCGACCAGAAGGATGAGATGAAGCGGAATTTCCTGGTCAGCGGCATCGACGCCGTCCCCGGCGCCGCCTGCGGCAAGGTTGTCTTCAACGCCAAGGACGCCGAGTCGGCCGCCGCCAAGGGCGAGATGGTCATCCTGGTGCGCAAAGAGACCAGCCCCGAGGACGTCGGCGGCATGCACGCCGCCCAGGGCATCCTGACCGCCACCGGCGGCAAAACCTCGCACGCCGCCGTCGTGGCGCGCGGCTGGGGCAAATGCTGCATCGTCGGCTGCGAGAAGCTGAACATCAATTATGAAAAGGAGGAGCTGTCCGTCGGTGACATCGTGGTCAAGAAGGGAGAAGAGATCACCCTGAACGGCTCCACCGGCCAGGTCTACCGCGGCGCCCTGCGCCTGATCAAGCCCGAACCCCCCGCTTCTTTCAAAACCCTGATGAGCTGGGTCGACAAGACCCGCGCCATCAAGGTGCGCACCAACGCCGACACCCCGTACGACGCCGCCAAGGCCGTCGAGCTCGGAGCCGAGGGCATCGGCCTGTGCCGCACCGAGCACATGTTCTTCGACACCGAGGAGCGCCGCCTGGCCATCCAGGAGATGATCGTAGCCGACACGCTGCCCGGCCGCATCGAGGCGCTGGCCAGGCTCCTCCCCTTCCAGAAGGAGGACTTCAAGGGCATTTTCAAGGCCATGAACGGTTTCCCGGTGACCATCCGCCTCATCGACCCGCCGCTGCACGAGTTCGTCCCCCACACCGAGGAGAAGCAGATCCAGCTGGCCGACAAGATCGGCGTCCCGTTCGAAAAAGTCCGCCTGCGCGTCGAGCAGCTGCACGAGGCCAATCCCATGCTGGGCCATCGCGGCTGCCGCCTGTGCATCACCTACCCCGAGATCCTCGACATGCAGGTGCGGGCCATCATCGAGGCCGCCTGCGAGTGTTCCGCCGAGGGCGTGCATGTCTTCCCAGAGATCATGATCCCCCTGACCATCGACAAGAAGGAACTGCAGATCCTGGAGAACCGCACCCGCCAGGTCGCCGACGCCATCATCAGGGAAAAGAAGGTCAAATTGAAATACCTGGTGGGCACCATGATCGAGGTGCCGCGGGCGGCGCTGCTGGCCGACCAGATCGCCGAAGTGGCCGAGTTCTTCTCCTTCGGCACCAACGACCTGACGCAGATGACCATGGGCATCTCGCGCGACGATGCCGGCAAGTTTCTTCCCGACTACGTTGACGAGAAAAAAGCCGGCGTGTTCGCCGACGACCCCTTCCAGTCGCTCGACCAGGCCGGCGTGGGCATGCTGGTGAAGATGGGCATCGAAAAGGGCCGGCGGACCAAGCCCGGGCTCAAGATCGGCATCTGCGGCGAGCACGGCGGCGAGGCCAAGTCGGTCGAGTTCTGCTGCCGTGCGGGGATGAACTACGTCTCCTGCTCGCCCTTCCGCGTGCCCATCGCCCGCCTGGCCGCTGCCCAGGCCGAGATCAAGAAGAACATGGCCAAGACCCCGGCTAAAAAGGCGGCGGTGAAGAAAGCTGTGAAAAAGGCAAAGCCCGCCAAGAAAGGTAAAAAGAAGTAGATAGTAGTCAGTAGTCAGTAGACAGTAGAAAGGCCTTTAAAAGCAACTCTTGCTTGCTATTTTATTATTTCGCTCAGTGCTTGCTCCTACTGACTGCTGACTACTAACTACTGACTACTTTCTTATTGACTTTCCTGTCCTCTTTCCCTAAAATCCATTTACCACCATGAAAGCACTGGAAATAAAAGGCCTGAAAAAAACGTTCCGCTCCAATTTCCTCATTAAGAAATATCATATCCTGAAAGGCATCGACCTCGAAGTGGAAAAAGGCGAGATATTCGGTTTCCTGGGGCCGAACGGCGCCGGCAAGACCACCACCATCAAGTGCGTGATGGGCTTGCTCACCGCTGACGCCGGGGAG
>JAQUQF010000091.1 GCA_028749105.1 Acidobacteriota bacterium
CCGTGGTGGGCGACGACCAGGTGCTGGATGCGCACGCTGAGGGGCTCGGGGAAGTCGGGGGTCTTTTTGACCATGTCCAGGAAGATCGTCAGGCTGATGACCAGGTGACCGAGCAAGCCGCCGGCCAGGGTGGTCTCCAATGCCGGCTGGGTCCTGAATTCCGCGGTCTTGCCGATGTCGTGAAAGAGGGCGCCGATGAGCAGCAGCTCCGTGTCCAGGCCGTAGTGCGGGGCGACGGCCAGGACGAGCTTCAGCAGCGCATGGGTGTGCTGCAGCAGGCCGCCGGCAAAGGCGTGATGGATCTTTTGGGCGCCGTAGGCCTTGGCGAATACCGGGCCGTACTCCTGCTGGAACATCTCGCTCAGCCGGCGCAGGTGGGGGTCGGCCAGGTTGGCGTCGAGCATGGCGTACAGGTCGGCCAGCAGCGCCTCGCTGTCGAACGGCGGCCGCTCGTCAAAGTCCTCCGGCCGGCAGTTGCTGTCCCCCGGCTCCAGGGGCCGGGCGCGGGTGATCTTGAGCTGGGGTTTGCCCCGGTACTCGCTGACCTCGCCGCTGATGCAGTAGATGCCGCCGGCCTGGATGACCTTGTGCAGCTGGTCGACGTTGTCCCATATCTTGGCCGGCATGTGGCCGCTGCGGTCGGCCACCACCAGATCCAGGTATTCCTTCTTGCTGTTGAGCGAGGTACGGCGATTGATCTCCTGCACCCGGTAATACCAGTTGACCGTCGCGCCGGCCTTCAGTTCCGCCAGCGGCTGCGCCTCCTCCTTCACCTTGTCGAAAAGATTCATTGCGGTCTCCTAAGCATGATCTCGATCGTGTATGCGGAGCGGATGTCCGCCAGCCAGGCCGCTCGCCGCGTCTCCATGCGCAGGGTGCGCAGGTAGGTTTCGATCTGCGGCGTCATCTCGGCCAGGCTGCGCGGCTTCAGGCCGAACCGCAGCTGGAAGGGAAAGTATTCGCGGTTGTAGAATTCCTCGATCGCGGAGAAGGGGAGCGCGAGCGCCATGGGGGATTTTTCATGCAGCACTTTTTCGTACAGCACCTTTTCGCGGATGAATTCCGTCAGTTCGCTCCAGCTCATGGCGAAGTTGCCCAGCGTGGCCAGCAATTTTTCCAGCGATCCCGATCGCTGCAGGATCTGGGTCTGCACGACGGCATAATCCTCCTCGCCCAGGTTGAACTCGTTGCCGTATTCGAGGGCGATCACCTTGTAGGCGATGAGATCGTCCAGCACGCGCAGGTAGAAAGACTCTTCCGATTCCTTGTCCCGCTGCTGGACCGGGAACAAGGCGATGGCCCGCTCGATGTCGTGGAGAGTGACGACCTCGCCGTTGACCGTGGCCGCCACCTTGTCGACCAGGATCGGCCCGGACGGAAACAGGAGGAGCAAGAGCAGGACTTTAGCGATCATGGCCGGGCACGGGGAAACCTTTTTCTTGCAGCGCGCATCTTGGGTCATGGTATCAGAAACCGCGCTGCCTTGCAACGAAGCGCCATTTTGCGATAGAATCAGCGCCATGCGTGAAAAGCGTTTCATAGCGGTCTGGCTGCAGCAGATGCGCGCCCCTTTTCTGGTCCTGTCGATCGCCTTGGTCCTGGTCGGCGCCGCCACCGCCCACTGGCACGGGTTCGGCCATGCCGGCCAATCCTTGCTGCTGGGTCTGGGCGTAGTCCTGGCCCACGCGGCCGTGAACCTGTTCAACGAACTTTCCGACCAGCGGACGCGGATCGACGAACACACCCCCCGCACGCCATTCAGCGGCGGCAGCGGCATGCTGCAGGCGGGAGCGACGACGCCGCGGCAGGTGGCGATCGCCGCTTACGGCTCCCTGCTGGCCGCCGGGGCCATCGGGGTTTTTTTCGCCTTTCGCGCCGGCTGGCCGATTCTCGTTCTGGCGGTCGCCGGGGCCATCGCCATCCGCTTCTATACCTCGCACCTTTCGCACTGGGGGATCGGCGAGCTGGCCAGCGGCTTGACCCTGGGCAGCTTCGTGGTCATCGGCGTCCATTATGCGCTGACGAGCTTCATGACCGCGGACATCATCTATATCTCATCTGTGCCCGGGATCCTCACGGCGCTGCTCCTGTTCCTTAACGAATTCCCCGATGCCGAGGCCGACCGTTTTGGCGGCCGGCGCCACCTGGTCATTCTGTTCGGCACGAAAGCGTGCTCGTTGATCTACGCCTCTGCTGTATTCGTTGTCTTTGCCCTGGTCGCTGCCGGGCCGTTCATCCTGAATATCCCCTACACCGTGCTGATCGCGCTGGCGGCCACTCCCCTGGGCGCCGCCGCTGCCTACCTGGTTCTCAGGCATCACGACGATCCGCCCCGCCTGGTCCGGGCGCAGGGGCTAAACGTGGCACTGGTGATCGTGACCGACCTGCTGCTGGCCCTGGCCTATTATCTGTAGCCTGCGGGCGGCGGAAACCTTTCCCCCTGTTTTTTCGTCTAAACAACCTGTGGCATCCCGATTCAGCCATAAAAAGGAAGAATTCCGACCATGAAAAAACTTGGTATTCTAGGAGCTTGGCTGGTCATGGGCCTGGCGCTTGCCGCCGCCCGGCCGGATGCCGCTCCCCGCGCCGGGGGCCTTCAGGACCGCGAAGTTCAGGCGCACAGGGTGCAGGAAGCGATCCGCGTCGACGGCCGTTTGGACGAAACCGTCTGGCAGGTAGCGGGGGCCGGCGATTTTATCCAGCGCAACCCGCTTGACGGCAAGCCGGCCAGCGAGCTCACCGAGGTCTGGGTGGCCTATGACGACAAGGCGCTGTACGTGGCTGCCCGGCTGCGCGATGCCGAGCCGGCCAAGATCGTCGGCCTGCTCGGCCGCCGTGATGACGCACTCGATTCCGATTGGTTCACCTTTGCCGTCGACCCCTATTTCGACCGGCGCAGCGGCTACGCGTTCAGCGTCAGCCCCGCCGGCTCGGTCATCGACAAGACCCTGTACAATGATGAGTGGAGCGACACCACCTGGGACGGTGTCTGGGAGAGCGCGGCGCAGGTCGATGCCTCGGGCTGGACGGTGGAGATGCGCATCCCTTATGACCAGCTGCGCTTCCCCGCCAGGGACGAATACCTGTGGGGGGTCAATTTCACTCGCACCATCCAGCGCAAGAACGAGCAGGACTATTTCGCCTGGGTGCCCAAGGAGGAGAGCGGCTATGTGTCGCGCTTCGCCCGCCTGACCGGCATCCGCGGCATCCGTCCCGGCCGCCACTTTGAGGCCATGCCCTACACGGCCGGCAAGCTGGCCTTCAGCCCCGAGGAAGAAGGAAATCCCTTCCGCAACGGCAGCGAGCTGCTGGCCGCCGCCGGCATCGACCTGAAGTATGGGCTTAAAAGCAACCTGACCCTCGACCTCACCCTCAACCCCGACTTCGGCCAGGTCGAAGTGGACCCGGCCGAGGTCAACCTCTCGGTGTTCGAGACCTACTACTCCGAGAAGCGGCCTTTCTTCATCGAGGGGTCGAACACGTTCGCCTTCGGCTACGGCGGCGCCAACAACAACATGGGCTTCAACTGGAGCAGCCCCGAATTCTTTTACAGCCGGCGCGTCGGCCGGCCGCCCCAGGGCCGGGTGGCGGGCGACGGGTATGCGCGCTACCCGGAAATGACCACCATCCTGGGCGCCGCCAAGCTGAGCGGTCGGGTGGCCGGTGACTGGAACATCGGCTTCATCAACGCGCTGACGGCGCGTGAATACGCCGATGTGGACAATGCCGGCGGCCGCAGCGCCAGCGAGGTGGAGCCTTTCAGCGATTACGGCGTATTGCGTGTCCAGAAGGATTTCAGCCAGGGGCGGCAGGGGCTGGGTTTCATCGCCACCGGCGTCTTCCGTGACCTGGACGATGCGGGCTTGCGCAAGATCCTGGGCCGTCGGGCCCTGGCTTTGGGCGCCGATGGCTGGCTGCAGCTGGGTAGGAAGCAGGAATGGGCCTTGACCGGCTGGCTGGGAGCGTCCCGCGTCAGCGGCAGCCGCGAGTATCTTCTCGACCTGCAGCGCTCGCCGCGCCATTATTTCCAGCGTCCCGACGCCGATCACCTGTCCCTCGATCCCGGGAGCACTTCCATGAGCGGCTGGTCGGGGCGCCTGGCCTTGAACAGGCAGAAAGGCAATTTTGTATTCAACGCCGCCCTGGGCGCCATCTCCCCGGGTTTTGAGGTCAATGACCTCGGCTACCAATGGCGCGGCGACTATATCAACTCCCACCTGGTCGCCGGCTACAATTGGCTCCATCCCGGCAAGGTCTTCCGCAGCGCCCAGTTGCTGGGCGCCCTGGCGCGCGGCTGGGATTTCGGCGGCAATGCCGTCATGAAGAATTATTTTCTTTTCGCCAACGGGGAGTTTTTAAATTACTGGGGCGGCGAAATCGACTTGGGATACATGGACGCCAGCTATGACAAGGAGGCGACGCGCGGCGGGCCGCTGCTGCGGCAGCCCCCAGGGTACTTCATTGAACTCTCCGCCTACAGCGATAGCCGCAATCCCCTCGTGTTTTCCGTCAATGGCGAGATAGCCAACCGCCGCGATGGCAGCGGCCTGGACCTCTCCTTCGGTCCGGAGCTGCGCTGGAAGCCGCGCAGCAACGTCTCGCTCTCCCTCCATCCCGAGATCGAGACCGTTCATACCTTGCGCCAATGGGTGGCCAACATCGATGATCCGCGCCTGACCCCCACGTTCGGCCGGCGCCATGTGTTTGCCAGCCTGGACGAGAAGGTCCTGTCGGCCGAGGTCCGCCTGAACTGGATCTTCTCGCCGCGGATCAGCCTGCAGGTCTTCCTGCAGCCGCTGATCGCCGTGGGCGCCTACTCGGGTTTCAAGGAACTGGCGCAACCGGCGACCAGCTTGTTCAACCTGTACGGGCAAGACGGCTCGACAATCGCCAAGAACGGGGATGAATACGCGGTCGATCCCGACGGCAGCGGCCCCGCTCCCGAGTTCCGCTTCGCCGACCCCGACTTCAACTTCAAGTCGCTGCGCGGCACGGTCGTCTTCCGCTGGGAGTATCGCCCCGGCTCCACCCTCTATTTTGTCTGGACGCAGAACCGGCAGGACTACGCCAATCCCGGCGACTTCGATTTCGGCCGCGACCTCGGCGATTTGATCTCGGCCCAGGGCGACAACATTTTCATGCTCAAGGCCACCTACCGCTTCAATCTTTAGAAAAAAACAGCTCAATACACGTTGCCGATGCCGATAAAGACGAAGAAATTCTGCTCGGCGGCCTTGCGCAGGTTGAAGGCGAATTCGAGGCGGATGGGCCCCAGCGGCGTGCGGTACTTGAGGCCGAAGCCCAGCGCCCGCTCCAGCTTTCTCGGGTTGAAGTCGCTGGACTTGGCGAACACGTTGCCCACGTCGGCGAAGAACGTGTAATAGAGGTTCTTCATCGGCAGAAGCAGGCTGGGCACGGAGGCCTCCAGGTTGAAGAGCAGCAGGATGTTGCCGCCCTCCGGTTCGCCCTTGGGGTCGATGGTGTCGAGATTGATCGGGCCCAGGCGGTCGTTGCCGGCGCCGCGGAACGAGTGCGAACCGCCGGCGAAAAAACGCTCTGTGATCGACATGTCGCCGAAGCCGATGCCGTTCTTGACCGAGAAACTGAGGGTGCCGTCGCGCAGCAGGGGGTAGTGCTTCTGGTAGTTCCAATAGAGCTTCAGGAAGGTGTAGTCTTTCTCAAAGAGGGGCAGTCCCAGCTTCAGGTCGGCGGTAAGGAAGTGGCCGCTCTGCGGGTTGAACGAGTCGTCACGCCTCTCGTTAACAAAGGAGAGCGACAGGGCCGTGGTGTTGAACGGCATATTCAGCTGGTCAACGCCGAACACCGGGATGGCGAGTTCGGTCAGGGAAGTGCGGTACCACTTGGCCGAGCCCAGCATGTATAATTTCTCCGAGAACTTTTTTACCAGGGTTGCGCCCAGGCCCCAGCGGATGAAGCGGTAGCTGGGGTAGGCTTCATTCTCCTCCCAGACCGTGAATGATGAAGTGATCTTGTTGTGGAACAGGTAGGGGGCGTCGAAGGAAAGAATGCCGCGGCGCTCATTCGCGCCCAGCTGCAGTGTGGCGGCCACTGAGTAGATCGAATTGAACAGGTTCTTCTCCTGGTACTCAAGGGTGCCGCGCGGGCCGCGCCGCTCCTCCCAGCCGAAGCCGAAGCCGTAAAAGCGGCTACGGTCGGGAGTGATCCTGGCCAGCACGTCGACGGTTTCGGCGTCGCGGGTGATCGGCTCCAGGCGGACCTCGGAGAAGATGGCGCTGTTCTCGACCTCGGCACGGAAGGCCTCGACCTTGTTGCGGCTGAAGGGGGCGCCCATGGCCATGGGGAACAGCTTGTTCAGCAGGCGGCGCTGGGAGGCAGAGGCGCCGATGATGATCAGTTCACCCATGCGCTTCCGCTGCTTTTCGCTGATGACGACCAGCAGCGACTTCTCTTTGCCCGGCGAAAGCTCAAAGCTGACGGTCGCTTCATCGTAGCCGTTGTCCCGATAGAAGTTCTGCAGGCGGTCAATGTCCTCGCTAAGTTGCTTGGGAACGTAGGGGGTGCCGGTCCGGCTCTTGATCCGCTGGTACAGCTCGGCGCTGGTGAAGGCGCGGTTGCCGCTGAACTCAACGCTTGCCATGCGCTGTTTCTGGCCCTCGCTGATGAAGAGGTCAATGTTGGCGCGGCGGCCGGTGAAGCTCGGTTCCAGGCGGATGTCGACGGGCGATATCCCCTGGTAGTAGTAATAGAGCTTGAGCACCTCCATGTCGGCCACCATGGAATTGAGCCGCAGCCAGGTCAGCTTGTTGAAAAGCAGGTCGTCGGCCTGCATGATCTCGCGGATCTTTTGCGTGTCCACGGAGCGGTTGCCGTGGACGGCGATCTGGCCCAGGCGATAGCGCTGGTTTTTCTTGGCCGTGAAAACGATGGTCTTGTCCACGCCGCGCGTCGTGATGGCCGAGTCGATGCGTGCGTCAAGGTAGCCCTCATCCTTCAGGGAATTCAGCAGCCGGGCCCGGCTCTCCTCCTCGGCCCATTTTTCGAATACCCGCCGCTCCCACACGTCGGCGATCAGCGCCATGCGCGCGTTCATGCCCTGGAAGATGAAATGGTACTTGA
>JAQUQF010000092.1 GCA_028749105.1 Acidobacteriota bacterium
TGGACGGAACGGAGAACAAAGGCCGGCTGGGCGCCAACGCCATCCTGGCCGTGAGCCTGGCTGTCGCCCGCGCCGCCGCCGCCAGCGCCAAGCTCCCCCTCTACCGCTACCTGGGCGGTGAGAAGGCCAGCCTACTGCCCGTGCCCTGCTTCAACATCATGAACGGAGGCGCCCACGCCAACTGGCAGGGGACCGACCTGCAGGAGTTCATGGTCGCCCCGGTCGGAGCGCCCAGCTTCCGCGAGGCCCTGCGCTGGGGGGCGGAGACCTACCACGCCCTGAAAAAGGTCCTGAAGGACTCCGGCTATTCCACGGGCGTGGGCGATGAGGGCGGCTTCGCCCCGGCCCTGAAGTCCAACATCGAAGCGGTCGAGCTGATCCTCAAGGCCATCGCCGCCGCCGGCTACAGGCCCGGCGACGACATCGCCATCGCCCTCGACCCCGCCTCCAGCAGTTTCTTCGAGGATGGTTATTACAATTTGCGCAGCGAAAAGCGCAGGATCGATTCGGCGCAAATGGTCGCCATGTGGGCCGCTTGGACAAAAAAATACCCCATCGTGGTCCTGGAAGACGGCTTGGCCGAGGATGACTGGCAGGGTTGGCAGCTCCTAAACAAGGAGATCGGCGCCAGGGTGGAGCTTGTCGGCGATGACCTTTTCGTCACCAATGTCAAGCGCATCGAGCGCGGCATCAGGGAGAACGCGGCCAACGCCGTACTGATCAAGCTGAACCAGATCGGCACCCTGACCGAAACGCGGTCGGCGATCGAGATGGCGCGCAATGCCGGCTGGGGGGCCATGGTATCGCACCGCAGCGGCGAGACGGTCGACACCTTCATCGCCGACCTCACGGTGGCGATGGCCACCGGCCATCTGAAGACGGGCGCCCCCTGCCGCGGCGAGCGGGTGGAGAAGTACAACCAGCTGCTGCGCATCGAGGAGGAGCTGGGGACTGCCGCCCACTACGCCGGCCGAAAGGCCTTCGTGCGGTGACGCCCCGGGCTTGGAATAATCAGAACCAGGAAAAATTCCAAATACCAAGCACCAAATCCCAAATAAATTCCAAATTCCAATGACCCCAAAAAAGGCACGGATGGTTTTACTTCTTCGTTTTGCTCATTGGTGCTTGGTGCTTATTTGGAATTTGGGATTTGTGTTTTGGAATCTACTCACCTAAGAATGATTGATTCCCTATGGGTCTTTTAATCCGAAAAAAATGATTTCCCACGATACAACCTCCACAGTAAGCCGCAATCTCTGGAAGGTAATTGCCCTGAAGTTCCTGGGCGATTTTTTGCCGATCGCGCCGGTGCTGATCCTCTTCTATGCAACCAACGGCCTGAACCCGTCCCAGATCTTCACCATCCAGGCCGCCTTCCACCTGGCGGTCCTGCTGCTGGAGGTCCCCTCCGGCTATTTGGCCGACGTGGTCGGCCGCAAGAAAACACTGGTATTCGGGGCGATATTTTTCCCGTTGGGGATGGCTGCATACGCCATCGGACGCAGCTTTGCGGCTTTCATTTGCGCCGAGGCCGTCCTCGCCGTAAGCGTCAGCATGCGCTCGGGATGCGACTCGGCCATGCTCTTTGACAGCCTGCGCCTGCTGAAGCGCGAAGGGGAGTACAAGCGCTTTGAGGGGCGCTGCGCCTTGTTTGCCCGCACCGGCACGGCCGTCTCGTCGGTGGCCGGCGGGCTGCTGGCCACGGTCTTTCTGCGCCTGCCTTTCCTGGTCAAGGTGGCCAGCGCCCTGTTCATGCCGGCCCTGGCGATCTCCCTGGTCGAGCCCGAGCGCGAGCCGCGCCGCTCAAAGAACCCGATGCTCGATATCCTGCGCATATGCCGCCACTGCCTGCGGGAACCGCACATCCGCCCGGTGGTCCTCTCATGCGGCTTGCTCATGGCCAGCAACCTGACCGCGCTCTGGGCCTATTTTCTCCTCTATCGGGAGCTGGGGATCGGCGTGGGCTGGTTCGGAGTGCTCTTTGCCGTCTTCCAGCTGGCCGGCGCCCTGGGTGGGTCGCGGGCCCATGCCTTCAGCGAGCGTTTCGGGGCCAAAGCCGCCCTCTACCTGGCCCTGCTCGGCCCGGTCTTCTACATCATGCTCGGCCTAATCCCAAGCCTATGGCTTCTGCCCTTAATCCCGGCCAACGCCCTTCTCTGGAACCTTGCCTATCCGGTGCTGCTCGAGCGGCTGAACCTGGCCGTTGCTTCTGACGTGCGGGCCACCGTTCTTTCGCTGGCCGGCATGGCGGGCAGCGTGACCTTCATTATTGTTTCGCCGCTCTTCGGCCGCCTGGTTGACGCCGTCTCCCTCTCCGCCGCTTTCATCGCCCTGGGCGCGTTTTTCCTGGTGGCCGGAGCGTTTCTGCTGGCCGCCATGCTGCGCCACTGGCAGGAAGGATGAGGTAGCAAGGACCATGGGATTTAATCACTGGAGGAATCGATGAAAGATTTGACCTATTCCATAGCCCCTGAAGTTTTTGCGGCGTTCCCCGAGTACAGGCGCGGAGTGGTGCTCGCCTTTGACGTCGGCAACGGCGATTCACCGCCTGAACTGGTCCAGCTGCTGCGCCAGGAGGAGGAGCGGGCGCGGGGACGGCTGAAAATGGAGACGCTGACCAGCGAGCCGCGCCTGGCCTCGTGGCGCGAGGCGTTCCGCCAGCTGGGCTACAAGCCGGGCGACTTCCGGCCGTCGATCGAGGCGCTGTTGCGCCGGGTGCTGCGCAACCAGGAGCTGCCATCGATCAATGTACTGGTCGATATCGGCAACATCGTTTCGCTGCGTCATGTGCTGCCTGTCGGCGGCCATGCCCTCGACGTGCTGACGCAAGACATCGCCCTGCGTCCGGCGACTGGCTCCGAGGTATTCATCCCCTTCGGTTCGGAGGAAGCGGAGCACCCGGCCCCCGGCGAGTTCATCTTCACCGAAGGGGAGAAGGTCCTGACCCGGCGCTGGATCTGGCGTCAGGCCACGCACACGCTGACCCTGCCCGCAACGACGGCCATCGAGTTCAACATCGACGGCTTGCCGCCCGCGTCCGCGGCGGATGTGGAAGCGGCGGAGAGGGACCTGATGGCGCTCGTCGGGCGTTTTTGCGGCGGCAGCGCCAGGTGGGCCGTCCTCGATCGCCAGAATCCGCGCTTGGCATTGTGAAAACCGTCCGAACGGTCATTTCTCAAAGGACCATTGCGGAAACCAAGGTGTTTGGTTTTCCGTATAAGATTTTTGAATTATTATCCGCTAAAATGGATAATAACCATCGCTGAGTCAATCAATTGACTTCACATAAGGAGAAAAGGATGACAAAAAAAAGCATGCGGGCCATGCTGGCCCTGTTTGCGCTGCTGGCTGTGGGTGTTGGCAGCAGCCTCCTGGCAGGGCAGACCATGGACAAGATGAAGGGCCAGATCCAGGAAAAGACCCTGAAAAACGGGATGAAATTCATCGTCATGGAGCAGCACGAAGCCCCGGTGGCCTCGTTCCACATCTATGCCGACGTGGGCAGCGCCCAGGAGGTGGAGGGCATCACCGGCATCTCCCACATCCTGGAGCACATGGCCTTCAAGGGCACGACGACCCTCGGCACCAAGGATTACGCCGCCGAGGCCAAGGTGCTGGAGGAATTGGACCAGGTGTACGAGAAGCTCAGCCGCGAGGAGGAGCAGATCAAGCCCAATGCCGACCGCGTCAAGGAGCTGAAGGCCAAATTTGAGGAGCTGCAAAAGAAAGCCAAGGAATACGTGGTCAACAACGAATACTTCGACATGGTCATGCAGCAGGGCGACGCCGGCGTCAACGCCTACACCAGCAGCGATGCCACGCAGTACATCAACAGCCTGCCGGCCAACAAGCTGGAGTTCTGGATGGCCATCACCTCCGACCGCTTCCTGAACCCGGTCTTCCGCGAATTCTACAAGGAGCGTGACGTGATCATGGAGGAGCGCCGCCTGGGCCTGGAGACCCAGCCCATGGGCAAGCTGATCGAGGATTCGCTGGCTGTGGCCTTCAAGGCCCACCCGTACCACCACGAGGTGATCGGCCACATGTCCGACCTGCAGCGCATCCGCCACCAGGACGTGAAGGACTATTTCACGAAGTACTATTCCCCCAGCAACCTGACCGCGGCCGTCGTCGGCGACGTCGATCCCCAGGAAGTCTTCCGCCTGGCCGAGCTCTACTTCGGGCGCATCCCCAGTGGCCCCCGTCCCGAGCCGTTGCGCACCCGGGAGCCGGAGCAGTGGGGCGAGCGCCGGGCGACGGTCACGGCCCAGTCGCAGCCGGTGCTGGTCGTCGGCTATCACCGGCCCTCCGTCCGTCACGCTGACAACGGCGCCCTGGATGCGCTGGCCAACATCATCGGCCAGGGGCGCTCCTCGCGCATCTGGGAGAGCCTGGTGAAGAAGGAGAAGGCCGCCGCCCAGGTCGGCTGCTTCAACGGCTTCCCGGGCGACAAATACCCCAACCTCATCCTCTTTTTTTCCATGCCGAGCAAGGACAAGACCGCGGCCCAGTCGCTGGAGCTGATCGACAAGGAGATCGAGAGGATCAAGAAGGAGCCGGTCAGCCCCCAGGAGCTGGCCAAGTACAAGCAGATGACGAAGAAGGGGCTGATCGGCCAGATGAAGTCCAACGCGCGCATGGCGGCCAATCTGACCTATTACGATGTCGTCCAGGGCGACTGGCGGCTGCTTTTTGACGAGCTCGCCAACATCGACAAGATCACGGCCGCCGATGTCCAGCGCGTGGCCAACACCTATCTGGTGACGACCAACCGCACCGTCGGCGAGATCGTCCCCGAGAAGAAGTAAAGGAAGGATGAACCATGAAAAAGAAAACTATCGTTTGGCTGGCCCTGGGAGCCGTTCTGCTTGCCCTGTTCGCCGCCCCGCTGGCGGCCCAGAAAGGCCCCAAGGGCCCGTTCGATTTCCCCAAGCTCAATCCGCTGAAGAACCCGCCGGTCACGCAATTGACCCTGAAGAACGGCATCAAGCTGTTCCTGATCGAAGACCACCGCTTCCCGACCATTGACTTAAGCGGCATGTTCTTCGCTTCGTCGGCCTTCGAACCCGCTGAAAAGATCAGCCTAGCCGCCCTTACCGGCACGGTGCTGCGCACCGGCGGAACGAAGAAAATGCCCGGTGACGAGATCGACCGCAAGCTGGAGACGATGGCGGCTGCCATCGAGACCTCCATCAGCGACGAAAGTGCTTCGATCTATTGCTCCATGCTCAAGGAAGACGTGGACAACGTGCTGCCGATCATGGCCGACATCCTGCGCCAGCCGATTTTCGCCCAGGAGAAGATCGACCTGGCCAAGATCGAGGCCCGCACCGCCATCTCCCGCCGCAACGACGACATCGGCCAGATCGCCGACCGGGAATTCACCAAGCTGATCTACGGGGCGCAGAGCCCTTATGTCCGCCAGAGCGAGTATGCCACCATCGACGCCATCGGCCGCGATGACATGGTTGCTTTTTACAAGGCCTACTTTCATCCCGACAACATGTGGCTCGCCGTCTGGGGCGACTTCAACAGCAAGCAGATGATCCGCAAGATCGAGGCCGTCCTCGGCGACTGGCCAGCGGCCGGGCTGAAGCTGCCCGCCCTTCCCGAAGTCAACTATGAGTACAAGTCGACGGTGAATTACATCGAGAAGACCGACGTCAACCAGTCCAACATCGTTGTCGGCCATATCGGCGGCCTGCTGAACGACCCCGACTACGCGGCGCTTTCGGTCATGAACCGCATCCTCTCCTTTGACCGCATGTTCAAGAGGATCCGTACCGACGAGGGGCTGGCCTACTCGGTATGGGGCTACTATGGCGCCGGCTACAAGGTGCCGGGAGCGTTTTCCGCCGGTGCCCAGACCAAGTCGGAGTCGACGGTTAAAGCCATCACGATCATGCTGGACGAGATGAAGCGCATCAGCAGCGTGGAGGTCAGCGACGAGGAGCTCAAGAGAGCCAAGGACCAGTTCCTGAACACCTATGTCTTCAAGTTCGACAGCCGGGCCAAGATCATCCGCAACCTCCTTCAGCTTGCCTATTACGGCTATCCCCTCGACTTTTCCGAACAGCTGATCAAGAAGATCGAGGCCGTGACCAAGGCCGATATCCTGAACGCGGCCAAAAAGCACCTGCGACCCGAGCAGGTGCAGATCCTGGTGGTGGGCAAGCAGGCCGACTTCGACAAGCCGCTCAGCACCTTCGGACCGGTCAACGCCATCGACATCGCCATCCCGCTGCCGGCGGGGGAAAAGGCGCCCGAGGCCACTCCGGAAACGCTGGCCAAGGGCAAGGACATTTTCACCAAGGCCATCGCCGCCATGGGCGACCCGCAAACGATCAAGGCCATCCGCAATGTCCGCCTGGAGAGCGATCTGACCCAGAGCACTCCCATGGGCGAGATGACCATGGCGGCCGAGATCGTGACCGTTTTCCCCGACAAGGTGAGCTTCATTCTGAACACCCCCGGCGGCAAGATGAACATGGTGATCAACGGCGCCAAGGGCATGATCCAGATGCCCCAGGGATCGATGCCCCTGCCCGAGGCCGAGAAAAAGAACATCCTCGACAACATCCGCCGCGACGCGGCCTATATTTGGCAGAACATCGACCAATACCAGGTGCAGTTCCTGGGCAACGGGAAGTTTGCCGGCAAGGAGGCCATTGAACTGGCGGTCACCGGCCTGGGGGCCAGCTTCCACCTCTTTGTTGACCCGCAGACCATGCTGCTCGGCGGCACCTCTTATCAGACCGTTACCCAGGAAGGACCGGCCACGGTGGAGGAGGTCTACTCCGACTACCGCGACGTTCAGGGAATCAAGATGCCTTTCAAGACGGAGTCTTTTGCCAAGGAGAAAAAAGCTTCCGGGCAGGTGGTCAAGTCCATGCAGATCAACGCCACCATCAGCGACGACCTTTTCAAAATCAAGTAGTTCCGTATTATCCCGCAGGCGGGGCGCCATCCGGCGCCCCGTTTTTTTTTCGCTGTGTCAACCCAAAATAGAAATGTCCGCTTCTCTCCAAATTAGAAATGTCCTCTATCAACCCATAAAAGGGATGTGGGAAAG
>JAQUQF010000093.1 GCA_028749105.1 Acidobacteriota bacterium
GTGATGCGGCTGTTCTCCAGCGTGGGGAATGATCGCCGCCAGCGCTCAAGGATCTGCTTGTCCGACTCCTTGCGCTCGCCGCTGGGTTTGAGGTAGGCGTAGATGATGGCCTCGTAGGAGCCGGCGGCGCCGGTGCCGCTTGCCGTGTCGCTTGCGCTCTGCTCGCTGGTGCCCACCTGGACGAAAGTGGTGATGACGTTGGGGTCCTTCAGTGACTCACTCTCGATATACTTGACAATGCGGTCGGTCTCCTCAACATTTGTGCCGACCGGCATGGATAGCTTCAGGTAGAGCATGGCGCTGTCGGTGGCCGGCATGAACTCGGTGCCAAGGAAGGAAGCGCCGACCATGGCCAGGACGAAAGCGGCAATAATGCCGATCAGCACCTTTTTCCTGTGGACCAGAGCCTTGCGCAGCCAGCCTTCATAGAGGTCGCGCGTTTTAGTGAATTTGTCCTCGCCAAGGGCGACGACTCCCTCGGCAATTTTGTCGCCCTTCTTGTGGTGGACGCGGAACATCCAGGCGGCCAGCATGGGAACGATGGTCAGGGCAACGAAGAGCGACGCCATTAGGGCGATGATCACCGAGACGGCCAGGCTCTGCGCCATGCGGCCGGCGATGCCGGTGGCGAACATCATGGGGAAGAAGACGGCCACGGTGGTCAGGGTCGAGCCGGTAATGGCCAGCCCCACCTCCGACGTCCCCTTGCGGGCCGCCTCGGTGGGCGCCATCCCCTCCTGCAGGTGTCGATAGATATTCTCGATGACCACCACGGCATTGTCGACCAGCATGCCCACCCCCAAGGCCAGCCCTCCCAGGGTGATGAGGTTCAATGTATAGCCCATGACATAAAATGAGATGAAGGCCACGACGATCGACAGCGGGATGGTGATGCCGATGGCGATCGTCGGCTTGAGGTTGCGCAGAAAAAGAAAGATGATCAGCATGGCCAGGATGCCACCCATGAATATGTTGGTGGTTGCCTTGCCCGACATCATCTCGATGATGCGCGACATGTCGAGCCAGACGTTGAACTTGACTCCATGCTTGAGGGTCGGTTCGATCCCGGCCAGGACTTTTTTCACGGCGCGGGCGACGATCACCGAGTTGGCGCCCGAGCTCTTGGTGACCATCATCATGATTCCCGGCTCGCCGTTCATGCGCAGCTTGAGGCGGGCTTCCTTGGGGGCCTCACTCACCGTGCCGATGTCCTTGAGGAAGATCGGGGCGCCATTGCGGCTCATGCCGATTAGGATATCGTTGATCTCGGCCAGGGTCTTGAACTCGCCCATGGAGCGCAGCAGGAACTCCTTGTGGTTATCGGTCATGTAGCCGGCGGGCAGGTTGATGTTCGAGGCCTGGATGGCCCCTTCCACCTGGCCGATGTTCACGCCGCGCGACTCGAGCTTGCCCTTGTCGATGCTGACCAGTACTTCGTTCATCTCGGGCGAGAAGACTGCGGTTGAGGCCACGCCCTCGATGCGCTCCAGGCGGGTGGCGACCTCGTTGTCGACATAGTCGCGCAGCTTGCTCAGGTTGATGCCGCCGTCGCTGGTGATGCCGTAGGCGATGATCGGCATCTGCGAGAAGTTGAACTTCATGACGAAGGGCTCGTCGGCCCCGTCGGGAAGATATTGGGAATACATGCCGATGGTGTCGCGCACGTCCTGAGCGGCGAAATCGAGGTTGGTCCCCCATTCGAATTCCACCATGACCACCGACTGCCCCTCCAGCGAGACGGACTGCAGCTTCTTGATCCCCGAGACGGTCGAGATCCACTGCTCCACCGGGCGGGTGATGTTCTGCTCGATATCCTCGGAGGAGACGCCGCCATAGGTCGTGATCACCGTGATATAGGGGTAATCCATGTCGGGCAGCATGTCCAGGCCCAGCTTGGTGAACGAGATCATGCCCAGGATGACGATGACCAGGACGACCATGGACATCGTCACCCGTTTTTTCAGGGAAAAATCGACGATCTTCATTTTTTATCTCCAGCCATGACGACGACGGTACCATCCTTCAGGTCGTAGCTGCCTTCCACGATCACCAGCTCGTCGGGGCGCACTCCGGAAACGACCTCGAAGCGCGTGCCATTCTTCAGTCCCAGGCTCACAGCGCGCTTGCGGGCGATGCCGTTCTCGTTGATCATCACTTGCTTGTCGCCGGCCAACAGGGCGGTGAGGGGCAGCATGAAAATGCCATCCTTGCGGATGGTTTCGATGGAAATATCGGCATAGACGCCGGCCTTGATCTTCATCTCCGGGTTGTCGATCTTGATCTCCACCTTGAAAGTCTTGGAGAGCGGGTCGGCTGCCAGGTTCTTGGAATAGACCTCGCCGGTGAACGCCTCATCGGCGCGCGACGAAATCTTTACCAGGCACTTCTGGCCAATCCTGATCTTCTCGATCTCCTCGGCCGGAACATCGACCGTGATCTTGACCTTGGAGAGGTCCATCAGGGTCAGGATGCTCTGGCCCATGCCCATCATGGGGTTGATCATATCGCCCTCTTCCATGTTCCTGGCGGCGATGATGCCGGCAAAAGGAGCTTTCATGTAGGCGTTCCTGGCGGTGTAGTCCACCAGGTCCAGGTTGGCCTTGGCGCTCTTGAGCTGGGTGTCGGCGGCGTCCAGGGCCAGCTGCGTGTTCTCGTACTGCATCGCGGAGATCGCCTTGTTATCCAGCATCTTTTTCATGCGTTCGGCGTTCAGCTTGGCGTTCTGAAAGGCAGTCTGGGCCACGGCCATGGCGGCGCGCGCCTGCTTCTGCTGCAGTTCCAGCGAGGTCATGTCCAGCGTGGCCAGCAGCTCGCCCTGGCCGACCCTGTCGCCCTGCTTCTTGAGGATGCGCCCCACGCGGCCGGAGGCATCGGGAGCGATGTTGGCCGTCTTCCAGGCGCTGACCGTGCCTTTATAATTGAAATACTTGGCCAGGGTTCCTTTCTGCGGCAGCTCGGCCTTGACCAGCAGCGGCTTCTGCTGCTCGGTCGCCTGCTCCCCTTTCCTGGAGCAGAATGTCAGGGTTAAAACCAGGGCCAATAATGCGATTGCGATCTTTTTCATGCGACTCCTCCGTTCAAATTGACGCCCGTCAGCTTTTCCAGCTCGGCGATGGCGATGTTATAGTTGTACAGGGCCTGCAGGTAATTGACCTTGGCCCGGGTCAGTTCGTTATAGGAAGAATTCAGCTCGAGAATGGTGATCATCCCTTCCTTGTAGCTGAGCTCCGCGATGCGCACGCCTTCCTTGGCGCTCTCCACGTTCTTCAGCCCCATCTGGATGTTCTCATACTCCTGGTGAATGGTGCGGTAGCCGCTTTCGACCTGCAGCCGGGTGGCGTCGCCCAGCTGTCTGGCATTCAGGTCCATGATCTTCTTCAGCACATTCATCTCGCCGACCTGGCCGCTGCGCTTCAGCCCGGTAAAGATGGGCCAGCTCATCCCCAGGGAGATGGAGTAATAATCCTGCCAGTTGTTCTTGCGCAGGTTGAAGGTATCGGACTGGTAGCTGTAGGCGGCCACCAGGGAGAAATTCGGCACGTACTGTGCCCAGGTGATCTTCAGCAGGTTGTTGATCTTCTGGCTCTCCATCCGCAACTGCAGCAGCTCCGAGCGGTTGGCCATGGAGTTTTGCAGCAGGTTGTCCAGCTCCATCTGCACCTGGCGGTAGCCCAGCTCGCCCTGCAGGCGGATCTCCCTGGCCGGCGGCAATCCCAGCATCAGCTTCAAGCCCAGGATGGACGTATCCAGCAGGTTCTCCACGCGCAGCACGTCGGGCTTGGTGGCGCTGAGTGCCAGCTCGGCCCGCAGCAGGTCGTATTGCGAGGCCATGCCCAGGTCGAAGCTGTTCTTCACGTTTTTGTAATTGCCTTCGGCCAGGGAATAGGCCTCGGTGTGGGCCTTGAGCAGCTCCTGCATGATCTGGATATTGTAGAAGGCCTTGCGCACGTTCAGGATAGTATCGGCGCGCGAGTTCTTTTCCCGCTCCTTGGCCAGGCGCAGGTCCAGCTCGGCGTTCTTGTAATTGAAGAAGATCTTGCCGCCGGTGAATACGGGCTGGACGATCTGGAAGGAGAAGGAGTAATCCAGCTGGAAGCGCAGGGAGGCTTTGGTGGGCTCGCCCCCGGGAACGAAGGACGGGATCTCGATGGTCATCAGCTTCTGGTCAAGTATCTTGGAGCCCGTCAGGGTCGCCTCGGGCAGGAAGCCGAAGTTCTGCATCAGGCGGTAGCGGTATTGCCGGATCTCCTGCTGGCTGACCTGGTAGGCGGGATTGTTGGTGATCGCCAGCTGGATCGCCTGGTCCACTGTAAGATCCATCGGCGGTTCCTGGGCAAATCCCAGAGTGCCCAATAAAAACAAAACTAGTAATGCTCGTTTCATCATGCCTCCTAGTCCAAAATGCCGTTCTTTAATAGTCTCATGATCAGCTTCTTCATCTTTTCATGATCGTTGACCTCGCCCTTGATCGAGTCCCAGAAAGCGCCCTCCAGCAAGGTGCTCAGCGCCATGCCGATCATCTCTGTGGAGAATTCTTCCAGGATCTCCGGGCGCACGATGTCCTTCATGAACTCGCCCAGTTCCCTGGCGGTTTCCTGTCTTTTACGGATTTCAGCATTGATATGTTCTTCGATGTCCTCACATTCATTGACGACCAGGTGGTGCTCTCGGAGCATCATCCTTAGAAAGTCGCGCTTCTCCTGCATGTATTCAATGGAGAGGTCGATGAATTCCTCGATGACCTGGTATTTGTCCTTCTTCTGGCCCATGATGAGCTTGCCTTTTTCGGCGATCTCGTTCTGGAAGCGGGCGAAAAGCCCCAGGAACAGGGAAACCTTGCTCGGGAAATAATTGTAAAGCGTCGGCTTGGAGATCTGGCATTTCTCGGCGATCTTGTCCATCGAAGTGCTTTTATAACCCTGTTTGGTAAATAGGGATTCGCAGCAATTCAAAATGAAATCACGCATCATGTCTTCTTTACTTTTGGTCAATTTGCTTTACCTCTGGTAAATTAATTTAACTTGGCGAATGATTAATTAACCGTACGTAAACTATTTTAACTCAGAGTTTATTATTTGTCAACTATTTTTTTATTTTTTTTTTGACGAAAGCAGCCTATCAGGTGGTCATTGACCATTCCAGTAGCCTGCATGTGGGCATAGATGATGGTAGAACCGACGAATTTGAAGCCGCGCCGGCGCAGATCGGCGCTTATAACGTCGGAAAGTGGTGTCCTTGCCGGTATCTCGCTATCTTTCTTCCACGAGTTTCGCAGAGGCTTGTTGCCAACGAATGACCAGATATAGCGGTTGAAAGTGCCGAATTCCTCCCTGATTTCGAGAAACGCCCTGGCGTTGCTCACAGACGCCGCAATCTTGGCGCGGTTGCGGACCAGCCCGGGATCGGCCAGCAGCCTGACGACCTCTTTTTCGCCATAGCGGGCGATCTTGTTGAAATCGAAGCCGTCATAGGCCCGGCGATAGTTCTCCCTCTTTTTTAGGACCAGCAGCCAATTCAATCCTGCCTGGACGCCTTCCAACAGCAGGAATTCGAACCATTTCCGGTCATTGCGCACCGGCACTCCCCATTCGCGGTCGTGGTACTCGATGTACAGCGGATCGGAGAGGCACCAGGGACAGCGCTTTATACTTTTTGCTTTCCTATCAGATTTTGTAGGTTTCATCATGTTCATTTTGTCTCGCATTCACCATTTATCACTCTTTTTTTACTTTTACCTTTTACCGTTTTCCTTTTGCCTTTGCAAGCGCCACCCTCGGTGCTTGCCTGCCTTGACAATCGCCGACGGCTGGGGTAGATTCAAAAAATGGTCGGGCAAGCGAACAACCTGGAACAGATCAGGTCCATACTGTGCGGCAAGAAGCTGCATATTTCCAGGCAGAAGATCGGCGACTGCCTTTCCCTGGTCGAGAAATCCCAGGAGATATTCCCCCAGCCCCAGCAGCAGGCGCTGCTGGTCCAGCTGCTCCACACCTACGAAAAATGCAAGAAAAAAGTGGTCATCCAGCTCGAGGAGCTCGGAGAGAAAAAGCTCCCCCTGACCGTTGTCATGGGGGTCCTGGCCGAGGATTGGACCGGCATGGGCAACTCGATCCTGGGCATCATCCATCAGAAACACGGCAATGTCCTGTTCATGAAGGGCTTTACCCTGACACTCAAGGAACACAAGTTGGGCATCGTTCTCCTCTCCTTCCTGATCGAGACCCCGGAGGAATACGGCCGCTTCCTGAAGGACAAGAACAACCTCCTGGCCGCATTGCGGGACGCGTCGCAGGGAACGTTGGGCAGGAGCCTGCTGCTGGAGGACGAGACCATCAAGTTTGAACTCTATAACCAGGTCGTCAAGGCCATTCAGAAGATGTACCGCGGCCCGGGCATCAATGAGATCATCGGCGAAAACGGCGAAACACTGAAATTCTTCTCCTCGCGCTCGCGGGAATACCTGCAGGAGCGAAAGCTCTCCGATCTGGCGTCGCTGATCATCGACAACTACAAGTTCCAGAAGCAGGTCCGTGAAGGCCGTGCCGACAGGAAGATCAGGATCAGGAACTTCGAGACCCTGGACGAGAGGCTGACCGGCATCACCTTCGTCTGTTGGGAAGAGAACTTCTCCGTGGAGAGCTTTCTCAAGACCCTGGACTTCATCGTTCCCGGCCACATCATCAAGCACCACAAGAGCTTCGTCTCGGCCGATAAGATCCTGGTCTACCGCATCGAGATCGTTGACCGCCAGGGGCTGCCGCTGAACCCCGAGGCCATCCGCTCGATCGAGAACTCGCTGGAGAAGATGATCAGCACCGCGGCGGATGAGAAGTTCTCGCAGATCAAGTCCGTCGGCGGCTACGAGCACTACGCGCGGGCCATCATCCCCTTCCTGATGGAGGAGATGAAGACCACCGGCATCAGCCAGGTATTCATGAGCGTGGAGAAGAAGACCGAGTTCATGATGCAGCTGAAGCTCATCGTCGTCGC
>JAQUQF010000094.1 GCA_028749105.1 Acidobacteriota bacterium
GTTCCAGCTCCTCCTGGATCGAGATGGCCTCCTTGTCCTGGGCGGTGCGCCGTATCTTTTCCCCCAGCGGCGAATCGGTCGGCTCGCGCAGCCAGGCGGCGGCAATGCCGTTTTCGGATAAATGGGTATGGAACATCCTGGAGAGGGTCGTCTTGCCCGAGCCGTCAATGCCCTCGAAGACGATCAGCCGGGCCATCTAGACTCCAAAGCAGGTGCCCACGGCCTTGGCGGTCCGCACCATGTCGTCCTCGGCCTTTACCCGCCGCGGCACGGCGACGGCTTCCTTGATCGGCGTGGTTTTGATCTCCGTGCCGCGCAGGCCGACCAGGTAGCCGAATTTCCCGCTGACGGCGGCCTCCACCGCGTGGTAGCCGAAGCGACTGGCCAGGATGCGGTCGAAGGGAGTGGGGCTGCCGCCGCGCTGCACGTGGCCCAGGATGGTGTAGCGGCTTTCGATGCCGGTCATGTCTTCGATCTGGTTGGCGACCTTGGCGGCGATGCCGCCCAGGCGGATCGGGTCGGAGGCGTCGTTCACCTTGCGGGCGACGACCAGCTCGCCCACTTCGGGCTTGGCCCCCTCGGCGACCACGACCAGCGAGAAGCGCTTGCCGCTTGCGGTGCGCTGGCGGATCTTGTCGCAGACCTTGTCGATGCGGTAGGGGAGCTCGGGGATGAGGATGACATCGCCGCCGCCGGCCAGGCCGGCCTCCAGCGCGATCCAGCCGGCATAGCGGCCCATCACCTCGATGACCATGACGCGGTGGTGGGCCTCGGCCGTCGAGTGCAGTTTGTCGATGGCGATGGTGGCGGTGTTCAGTGCCGTGTCGAAGCCGAAGGTGACGTCGGTGCCGTTCAGGTCGTTGTCGATGGTCTTGGGGACGCCGACGACGGGCAGGCCGTGCTTCTCGAAGAAGCGGTCGGCGATGATCTGGGTGCCGTCGCCGCCGACGGTGATCAGCACGTCGATCTCGTTGTACTCGATGGTCTTCAGCGCCTGCGCCGAGACGTCGCGGTGCTCCCGCACTCCTCCCGGGCCAAGTTCGGAGTATTGGAAGGGGTTGTCGCTGTTGGACGTCCCCAGGATGGTGCCGCCGCGGGGCAGGATGCCGGAAACGTCGGCCGGAATCAGGGGACGGACGTTCTTGTGGATCAGCCCGGCGTAGCCGTCAATGATGCCGCAGACTTCGATGCCGTGGCCGTTGCAGGCCGTGTGCACCACAGCGCGGATAACGGCGTTCAGACCCGGACAGTCGCCGCCGCCGGTCAATATCCCGATCTTCCTGATTTTTTTCATGTGGGCACCTCTCGGCGGCCATCATAGCAAATATCCGCCCCTGTTGGCAATCGCCATTCAGGTGAATTCACACTATGTCATTGCCGCCCTGGACCTGACTCTGCAGCCGGTCGAGCTGTTCGGATAGGGCCTTCAGTGTATGTTCCATCTCCACGGCCTGCAGGTCGGAGCCGAACCGCATGGGGGCGCCGTACGCAAAGTGGATGCGGCCGAAGGGCAGGGGGACCAGGAAACGGTCCCAGCTTTTTTCAAGGACCTTGACGCGGGAGGCGCCCCAGCTGATGGGAACGACCCAGGCCCCGGTCCTGGCCGCCAGCTGCACCGCCCCCTCCTTGACCCGGCGGGCCGGGCCTTTGGGGCCGTCGGCGGTGATGAGCACTTCGGCTTTTTCCTTCTGCACCAAGCGCGCCAACTCCAAAAAGGCGCGCGCCCCTCCCCTGGAGGAAGAGCCGCGCACGGGAAGCATGCCGAATTCATCGGCCACGGCCGCCACCAGGTCGCCGTCGTCGGAGAGGGAGATTAGCGGCCTGGCGCCGCAATCCCGGAACTTGTGGATGACAAAGAGGATGTGGCGGTGCCAAAAGATGTAGATCAGCGGCTGCCCATCCTTTTTCAAAGCCTGAATTGCATCCTGCCCTTCCACGGAAACCTTGTTGCACGCCACGATGCCTTCGATCAGCATCCGGGCCAGCTTTTTCAACAGGAAGAACTTAATCCTTCGGAGCCAGGCCATATTCCTTTATCTTGTCCAGCAGTGTCTTGTAGCTGACCTCCAGGATCGCCGCCGCCCGCGTGCGGTTGAACGACGTCTCGGCCAGGACCTGGGTGATCTTCAGCTTCTCGGCGAGTTTCTGCGCCCGTGAGGCCACGTCCTTCAGGCTGCCGTTGAGGTTCATGGTGTCCGGCACGGGGAATGGGTGGCCGGGCAAAATAATCTCCTCGGGCTGCAGGTCGGGGCCGCGGCCGATGATCACCGCCCGCTCGATGGTGTTCTGCAGCTCGCGGACATTTCCCGGCCAATGGTAGGCCAGAAGCTTTTCCCGGGCCGCCGGCGACAGGCGGAACTCGTGCTTGCGGATATCCAGTGAAAGCTTCCTGACGAAATGGTCGCCCAGGAGCAGGATGTCGTCGCGGCGCTCGCGCAGCGGCGGCAGTTCGATGGGGAAGCTGGTGATGCGGAAATAGAGGTCCTGGCGGAAACGCTTTTCAGCCGCGGCCTTTTCCAGGTCCTGGTTGGTGGCGAAGACAAAGCGGATGTCCAGCGGGATGGCCTTGCCGCTGCCGAGGCGGGAGATGGTCTTTTCCTCCAGCACGCGCAGGATCTTGCCCTGCAGGTGCAGGGGGAAATCGCCGATCTCGTCAAAGAAAAAGGTGCCGCCTTGAGCCAGCTCCAGTTTGCCCACCTGGCGCATATGCGCCCCGGTGTACGATCCCTTCTCATGGCCGAACAGCTCGTTCTCCAGGAGATTGTCGGGGATCGAGGCCGAGTTGATGGTGATGAAGGGCCGGTCGCGGCGCGGGCTCAGGGCATGGATGGCGCGGGCGAAAAGCTCCTTGCCGGTGCCGCTCTCGCCGCGCAGCAGCACGGTGGCCTGGGTTTGGGCCACCTGGCGCACCTTCTCGGCCTCGTGCTGGATCTCGCGGCTGCTGCCGATGATGACGGTGCGCCCCAGCTCAGACTGCAGCACCTCGCGCAGCACCAGGTTCTCGCGGGCGATGTGGGTCGCCGCCAGCGCTTTTTCTACCATCAGCAGCAGGTATTCGGGGTCCACCGGCTTGGCAATGAAATCGTAGGCGCCCTCCTTGATGGCCTCCACCGCCTTCTCGATCGAGCCGTAGGCGGTCAGGATGATGAAGGGAAGCTGCAGGTCCTTGACCTTTTTCAGGAAGCTCAGGCCGTCCATGTCGGGGAGGTGCAGGTCGGAAACGATCACGGCGTAGTCGTTCTTTTTCAGCAGGGCGAGGCCCGAGCCGACGTCGGCGGCGGCGTCGACCTCGAAGCCCTTTTCGGCGATGATGCTGCTGAGCATCTCGCGCATCGAGCGGTTGTCCTCGACCAGCAGGATCTTGACCATGCCCTGATTATCGGCCATCCCCGCCGTTCTTGTCAAATCAGGTCATCGTCTGCGGAAATGTCGCCATCCGTGTCGATATGACGCCGGGCTTGTGACAGGCGGCTTGAGAGCAATGCGGACCGGTTTAGCCCATATTTTTGCAGGCCGATTGACACCATCCGGGATTTTCAATAATATAATTCAATCAGGGAATGGCCGCATTATTATTTGCCATGCAAGGGGGAACTGATGAAATGGACAAAGGGTTTACTTGCGGCGTTGTTGGTGCTGGCATTGCTTTCTGCTGCCCGGGTCGAGCTGCCGGCGGCGTATCTGACCAACGTGCCGGTTACGGTCACCCAGCCCGATGGCTGCGTGCTCGATCTGCTCGCCAGCGGTGACGAATATTACAACTGGCTGCACGACCGCAACGGCTTCACCATCATGCAGGATCCGGGGAACGGCTATTATGTCTATGCCCTAAAAATCAATGGCGTATTGGTCCCATCCACGATTGTGCCCGGGGAGGGGGTCGATCCCGCGGCAATCGGTTTGCAACGGCATCTCCTGGACGACCCCGGACGGCGTCCGGCACGCGAGGACATTTTTCCCAGCCCCGGCGAAGTCATCAATGCCCCTCATTCCGGGACGCTCAACAATCTTGTCATCTTCATCCGCTTCAGCGATGAGGGCGAATTCACCGACAACATCAGTTCATATGATACCCTGTTCAATACCCCGACCGCCGGCGCCAATTCAATGCGCAACTATTTCTACGAGGTCTCCTACAACGCCCTGACCATCCCCTCTACCTTCTATCCCACCCCCGGGGCGACGGTCATTTCCTATCAGGACACCCAGCCGCGCAACTATTTTAAACCGTACAATGCCGCGACCAACCCCACCGGTTATACCAATTCCGAGCGCACCACGCGCGAACATGGTTTGCTGAAGAGAGCGGTTGATTACATCAATGGCCTGGGGTTGTTTCCGGCGGGAGCGACCATCGATGGCGACGGGGACGGCTATGTCGATAATATCTGCTTCATCATTAAAGGCAGCCCGACTGCCTGGGATACGCTGCTCTGGCCCCATCGCTGGAGCCTCTATACGGTCGCGGCTTATATCAATGGCAAAAGGGTGTATGATTACAACTTTCAGCTGCAGTCCGCCACCCTGTCCTGGGGGGTGGGAGTCCTCAGCCATGAGATGTTTCACTCCCTCGGCTCACCCGACCTGTATCATTATACCAGCAATGGCATCACTCCCGTGGGGGGCTGGGACGTAATGGATACGGACAACAATCCGCCCGAGCACATGCTCACCCACATGAAGTGGAAATATGGCGATTGGATCGCCGCGGTCCCAGAAATCACCGCTTCCGGAACTTATATGCTGAACCCCGTCACTGCGGCGACGAACAATTGCTACAAGATCGCCAGCCCCAATTCGAGCACGCAATACTTCATGGTGGAGTACCGCAAGCGGATCGGCACCTTCGAAAACTCGATCCCGGCTGAAGGCCTGATCGTATACCGCATCAACACCGATGCCGATGGGAATGCCGACGGACCGCCCGACGAGGTCTATGTCTATCGCCCCAACGGGACGCCCACTGTCAACGGCCTCATCAACCAAGCCAATTTCAGTTCCGACTCTGGGCGCACGGTGATCAACGACAGCACCAATCCGTCAAGCTTCCTTGCCGACGGCTCTGCCGGCGGGCTCGACATATCCAATGTCACCGCCGTGGGAGCGACCATCTCCTTCACCGTGGGACTCGGTGGGGGGAGTCACACGATCAGCGGCACGATCACTCAAGGTGTAATGCAGCTTGCCGGGGTGGTGCTGAACGGTTTGCCCGGCAATCCGGTCACCAATGGCTCGGGGTTTTATTCAGCCAGTGTCAGCAGCGGCTGGAGCGGCACGGTCACTCCCACCTTGGCCGGCTATAGCTTTTCTCCGTCACAGGTTACCTATAGCAATGTCACAAGCAGCCAGACGACCAACTACACGGCCCAGGCTGTGCCGCCCCTGCAGGTTATCTCTCCCAATGGCGGTGAAATTTGGCAGCAGGGAACAATTCATGCCATTGCCTGGACCGGTTACGCCGCAGCCAATGTCAAGATCGAATACAGCTCCAACAATGGCGGAGCCTGGACGACGGTCATTGCTTCGACGCCGGCTGCCAGCGGCAGCTACAGCTGGACCGTCCCATCGGATCCGTCGGCCAACTGCCTTGTACGGGTCAGTGATGAAGGCAATGCCAGCAACTATGACTCCAGTAATGGCGTTTTTACTATTTCCCTGACAGCCCCGAGTTATTACAACTCCCCGGCGCAGTACAAGGTGCTGCCCGAGGTGATCTGGGCGCAGGCCACCGGCGGCGGCACCTGGATATCGGAGGTGCAGCTGACCGACGTCACCGGCGGCTCGCAGGTCTATGTGTATTACAACACGGCGACAGGGCGGCGCGGGCCGATCCTGCTGTGGAACAACACGGGCGGGGCGCTCAGCAGCATCAAGTACAGCAACCTGCTGGAGACCATCGACGGCCTGGACACGGGCACTTTCACGTATTACGGCACGGTGGGGGCGGTGGAGTTCATCACGCAAGATGGCAGCCACACCATACATGCGGCGGTGCGCGAGTTGAACGGCAACTTCGCCAAGACTTCCTCGGGGCTGTCGCTGCACGACGCCAACACGGCAACGACCACCCGGGCGATGACCGTCACCAACCTGAGCAGCAATGCCACCTACCGGGCGACAGTCGGCTTTTTCAACCCGACGGCCGATGAGGTGTCGGTTGAGTATACCCTGCTGAACAACGGCGGCGAGCAGGTCGGCACTCTGTTCAACAGGACTATGGCGGGGCATGGATTCTTGACATTCGATCCGTTCACCGAGGCTGGCGTTCCGTATCCGGGGAGCTCATACGACAACGTCATCCTGCAAGTTCGGCCGATCACGGGGGCGGGCAAGCTGATGTGCTTCGGGGCGACGGCGAACAACGCGTCGAACGATCCGGCGGCGCATGTGGCGGTGCAGGGGGCGGCAGGCTACGACAATGGGCCTGGCAGCCTGCAGGTGCTGCCCGAGGTGATCTGGGCGCCGGCAACTGGCGGCGGCACCTGGGTGTCGGAGGTGCAGCTGACCGACGTCACAGGCGGCTCGCAGGTGAGCGTCTATTACAACACGCTGACGGGGCGTAGAGGTCCGTTCCTGCTATGGAACAACACGGGGAGCGCTCTCAGCAGCATCAAGTACAGCAACCTGCTGGAGGCGATCGACGGGCTGGATACTGGGACATTCACCTATTCCGGGACGGTGGGATCGGTGGAGTTCGTCACGCAGGACGGCAGCCACACCATACATGCGGCGGTGCGCGAGCTGAACGGCAACTACGCCAAGACGTTCCCGGGACTGAACCTGGTGGCGGCGGAGACGGCCGACACGGCTCGGGCGATGCTGGTGCAGAACCTGACGAACAACGCCAGTTACCGAACTACAGTCGGGTTCTTCAACCCGACCTCCGACTCGCTGACGGTGGAGTTTACGCTGCTGGATAAC
>JAQUQF010000095.1 GCA_028749105.1 Acidobacteriota bacterium
AGTCACGATGCGGCGGAATTTGTAGCGGTTGAGCGTCTCGATGTTCTGCCGGGCCTGGATCTGGAACAGGTATTCCATGCCGCTGCGCCGCGCCGGGTCGCCGCAGCATTTTTCCTCGTTGCCCAGGAAGGCGAAATCGGCGCCGGCGCGCTGCAGTATTTTCACGAACGAGCGGGCGATCTTCTGCGAATGCTGGTCGAAGCTGCCGGCGAAGCCGACCCAGAACAGGATGTCCGTTTCCCCCTTTTCGCCGAGGAGCGGGATCTGCAGGTCCCGGGCCCACTCGCTGCGGGTGTCGGCGTTGATGCCCCAGGGGTTGCCCTGGTTTTCCAGGCCGCGGTACAGGGTCTGGAATTCCTCGGGGAAGCGGGACTCCATCAGCACGCCGAACTGGCGCATGCCCATGATCTTGGCGATATGTTCGTTGAGCATGGGGCAGACTTCCATGCAGGCCGCGCAGGTGGTGCAGTCCCAGACCTCTTCCTCGCTGACCACCTCGCCGAGGAGCTTTTTCAACGCGGCCGGATCGGAGCCCAGCATCTTCTCCGAGTCGAGCAGGTGGTGCTTCAGCTTGTCGAGAAGGGTCCGCGGCGACAGGGCCTTGCCCGACTGGAACGCCGGGCAGACGTCGTCGCAGCGCCCGCACTCGGCGCAGGAGAACAGGTCGAGCAGGTCCTTGCGGGTCAGGTCGGTCACCTGCGGCGTGCCGAACTTCTCCTGCTCCTCGAGGTTGACCAGCGGCACCTCCGCCTTGACACCCGTGTTGCGGAAGAACAGGTTGACGGGACCGGCCAGCAGGTGCAGGTGCTTGGAATACAGGATGAACACTCCGAAGGCCATGATGACCAGGATGTGCAGCCACCACAGGAACTTCACCCAGAAATGGGCGGTTGCTTGGATGAAATGGGAGGAGACGGCCGACGCGGGGGGGAGAATGGTGGCATACGTCCAATTGGCCAAAAAATTGCCCTGCACCATTCCCAGCTCATAGATCTTGAATGCTTCATAGAAGATGAAGCTGACCATCAGGATGAGGATGAAGCACAGGACGGTCAGCGACTGCCAGGAGGGGCGCTCCAGGCTCTTGACGCGGACGATGTAGCGGCGCACAAAGAAATAGATGACGGCCAGGATGATCAAGCCGGCGAACAGGTTGGCCGCGAACAGCAGGATGGAATAGAGCGTCCCGTGACCGAACAGGCTGAATCCGGGGAAGAAGCCTTCGGCGACATGGTTCAGGGTGACGCCCAGAAAGACCAGGAAGCCCCAGAAGATAAAGCCGTGAAAGAGGCCGGTGACCGGCCGCTGGGCAATGACCGGGATCTGCAGGAGCACCTTATATAACATCTGGCCCAGGCGCTGCCCGGGGTGGTCGCAGCGGTCCGTTTTGCGGCCGCTGTTGATCAGGCGCAGCTTCCTCAGGAATTCGGCCAGCGCCAGTCCAACGGCCAGGGCGGCGGCGGCGGCAAACAGTATTCTCTCGCTCACAGACAGCATGGCGGCCTCCTCACGTTTTCAGGTCTTGGGGTTTGATCGGGGTTTTCTCCATCGACGGCCCCGGCCGGATCATTCGTCCTTCAGCCAGCTGAAGTCGGGGAAGAAGGGCTTTTCCAGGTCGACATGGCCGGCCAGGGTCTTGCTTTCGTTGCCGCCGATAAGGAACTTGACCTTCTTGATCTCGCGGAAGTTGTAGCAGATGTTATCGACCATGAAATAGATGAATTCCATCTCCGCCGTGGTGCCTCCGGGGAACGATGCGGCCAGCAGCTCGTTGAAGTCGAGGATCAGCATCTCCTTGCCAACCAGGTAATGCAGGCTGCGCAGCTGGGCGCCGCTGGGAACCGGAACGATGCGTCCTTCGCCTCCGGCCAGCAGCAGGGAGACGAATTTGCGGTACAGCTCCTCGCGTATCTCGGGGACCTCGATCTCGCGGTAAACCGGGCTCATGGCCGGTGACGTCTCGGTGATAAAGAAGATCTTCACCTTGATGAATTCGGCGATGCGGCCTCCCGTTTCGTCGCCGTGGCTGAGCTGCTCGGGCGCGAAAGCGGAAGGTTTCCTGCGCGGAAGCAGGAGCAGCGCGGCCAGGATGAGCGCGACCACGACCGCGGAGACCAGCAGTGCCGTCCGTGTCCGTTTCGTCATTTCACCAGGCTGCCGTAGTAGTAGATGAACTTGCTGATGCCGTTGTATATGGCCGACGCGATCTTGTCCAGGAACTCGTCACTCAGCAGCTTCTTTTCCTCGGCCGCGTTGGAGATGAACACGGTTTCGATCAGAACGGCGGGCATGGCGGTGCGCATCAGCACCCGAAAGGGAGCCTGCTTGACGCCGCGGTTGCGTGTGCCCAGGAGCTCGTTCAGCTCGTTCTGGATGAACTCGGCCAGCTTGCTCGACTCGCGGATATGCTCGGTCTGGGCCATGTTCCAGAGGATCATCTTCAACTCGTCGTTCTGGATGGTCTCCCCTGGGTTTTCCTGGTTCTGGTTCTCCTTCTGGGCCAGCTCCAGAGCTTCGGGGTCGGTGGCCTGCAGGCTGACGAAAAAGGTCTCGGAGCCGTAGGCCGACTTGCGGAAGGAGGAGTTGGCATGGATGGAAACGAACATCTGGGCAAGCTGGTTGTTGGCGATGGAAGCCCGGGAATTGAGCGAGACTTCGCTGTCCTTGTCGCGGGTCATGATGACGCGCAGGCCGGTTTTGGATTCGATCAGCTTCTTCAGCTTGAAGGCGATCTTCAGGGTGACGTCCTTTTCCTTCAGCTTGGAACGGCCGATGGCGCCGAAATCCTCGCCGCCATGGCCGGGATCGATGCAGATCGTCTCGATGGGCTTGGGCCGGGGCGGCACGGCTTCATCGCTGCGGGGCGGGACGGCCTCCCGGTCCTGCGAGACCGGGACGTCGGGGGTTCCAGTCCCCCTCCGGCCGTCGCTGCGGGGCGGGACGGCCGGCGGGTTCTCCTTGGGCGGATCCGGTTTCTTTTCATCGGCCGATACGGCCCCGTCGGTGCGGGGCGGGACGGCAGCCGGAAGCTCGCTGCGCACCAGGTCGAAGACCACGCGGAAGGGATCTTCCAGGACGAAATTCTTCTTGATCGCCGCGCCCCCCTTGAAGTGGACGGTGATCACGCTCTCGTTGCCCTGGTATTCGCACGTGACCCGCTCCAGCAGGACCGAGTTCGGCACGGCCTTTGAGCGGGCGGGAAAGTCGGCGCGGCCGGCGATGCGCACTTCCAGCCGGCCGGGTTGGTCCTGCACCTTGTAGGTGAAGCTGCGTTCGGATTGCAAAACGACGCGGGTGTAGCCTTCGTGGTCAAAGGAGCGGAAATCAATGACCATGGAAGCGAGGAGCAGAGGGGCGACCAGGAAAGCGACGAGGAATGTTCCTGCCTTTATGCTGTTTTTCATGGGCTTGCGGCCAAACACTGGTGGAGGCGGCGGGAATCGAACCCGCGTCCAATCAAGATTCCATTAGAGATTCTACGGAAGTAGTTTGTTTTCAGTACGACCGGCTGCCGTTAAAACAAACAAAATGAGCTGCCAGCGGCCCTCTTTGGATTTCGCTTCACAGGACAGGAGGCGCTCCCTGCGATGCTAGCCCGCAATGTGACGCCCTTGGCCCTCCCGCGGGCGGGGAAAACCAGGACGGCAACGTGTTACTTACGCTGCGAGTGCAAAGTTGTTTGCGGTTCTGTTTTTGAACAGTTTTTTGAGGTGCTCGGCTCAGTCCGCCTCTCTAACTTCATCAAGACTGTCGAAACCTTTACGCCCCCAACCTGGGGAATGGCGGGGCCGACGAGACTCGAACTCGCGACCTCATGCGTGACAGGCATGCGTTCTAACCAACTGAACTACGACCCCGCGCCCTATCTATGAAAAGCCTGGGCGGTAGAGGGTTTGAACCTCTGACACCCGGCGTGTAAAACCGATGCTCTACCAGCTGAGCTAACCGCCCAACCCAAAGCATATTTATATATTAAATTATCTGTTCTGTCAAGTGAATCGGGTTGCGGCCGCCCGGGTGATCCTGCGGATGCGGCAGGTCCAGCTTGGGATCACGGCCAGGGTGCGGGTGGCCAGGGCGGCCTGTGCCGGGCATACGGAGCAGTTTTCGAGGTCATCGCACAGGCTGCACAGCTCTTTCTTTTCGCTGAAAAAATAGTCCTGGCGCAGCTCGGCGTAGTTGGCGGCCTCGGCGGCGAGTGCCTTGGCCGATTTGGACATGAATTCCTCGATCGTGCCGAAGCAGTATCGGGCATAATCCGGGTTTGCGGGATCGCGCCCAAACAGGGTATGGAACCTGTCGCAGCCCCAGACCGTGCGGTCGGGGAGCAGCGCCAGCCGGTCGCGGCCGGCAAAGCAGGCAAAAACGCCTTTTTTTTCCTTGCTGGCGAAATTTTCCAGGGGGTTGCCCCTGGTTTTTCGCCGCGGCTCCAGGCAGAGCGCCGCCACCCGGTCGAGCTGGTCCTTCAGGGCCGCCAAGTCCGCCCGCCGCCAGGGAACGCATGTGTCCAATGCGAAGCGCAGGCGCTGGTGCCCCCGCTTCAACAATGCCCCGATGCTCGCGGCCAGAAGCGGCACGGTCCGGGGAGTGAAGACGCTGTTGACCATGTAGCCAGCGGGGTACAGCCGGAGCAGGTTCTCCAAGGCCGATTCCACGGCGCCGACGCTGCCGGCATCGCGATCTTTCTGAGCCATTCCGTCATAGCTCAGACCCAGGGTGAAGCGCTGTTCCCTGAAAAACAGAATATGTTCCTTCTGCAACAGCGAACCGTTGGTGGTCAGGGCGAAACGGAACGTGGTTTTGTATTTTTTTTCTGCATAGGCAACGGTTTTTTCCACCAGTGGCAGGCTCAAGAGCGGCTCGCCGCCGTAGAAGCCGAGCCGGACCGTCCTGGCCAAGCGGGGCTGCAGAAAATCCAGGAAGGCAGCGATGTCTTCAATTGTCAGTGTGTTTTTCCCTTTGCGCTGCGGGCAATATGGGCAGGAAAAATTGCATTTTTCGCTCAGGACCAGAGTCAATGAAGAAATTTCCCGCATGGCAAGGCCATTGTAGCAAGGCGGCCCCTTCCAGGCAAACCCTTGTTTTTGATTTTTTTTTAAACTAAGATTGTGGCATACAAAAAAGGAGGTTGTGCATGGACGCCAAAAAAACGAATATGAACCTGCTTCTGGGCAAGATCCGGACCTATCTTGACGCGCAGCCGACGGCGAGGAAAAAGGGGAAAAGATTCATGGAAGCCGAAAAGGCGCTGGCCAGGCTCGAAAAGATGTTCGCCGGCCAGGATGGCGTGCTCGAATTAAGGGCCTGCCGGTCAACGATACCGGCCATATAACTACTGATTCACATTTCATTTTCATTCCCCATGCAGTTTCACTTGCGGCGGTCGAGTGTGCCGCTCATTTTATTTGTAATTCTGACTGGTTTGCTATGGGGATTGGATCCGCAAAAAAAGATAACCCAATATGCGGTCAATGTCTGGAAAAGTGAAAGAGGCCTGCCCAACAGTTCGGTTCTGGCCATCGCCCAGGACCGGTCGGGTTTTCTGTGGCTGGGCACCGCGGAAGGGCTGGTGCGTTTTGATGGGGTGAATTTTGTCATTTTCAACAGCCGAAACACCGAAGCATTCAAGGACAATTTCGTAAACAACCTCTATGTCGACCGCCGGGGCGTTCTCTGGATCGGGACCGTGCGCGGCAAGTTGCTCAGCCTGGAGCGGGGGAGTTTCCGGAGCCATTTTCTTGCCGACGATGTTTCCCGCATCTCCAATTATTGCATTGCCGAAGATGGCCTTGGCGATCTCTGGGTCGGGACTTCCACGGGATTGTTCCATCGCCGGGTCGGGGAAGACGGTCCGCTGAAAAAGCATCCCGTTTTCCCCGCTGCCAGGTTTTTAAGCCTGGCCGTGGATGGAGCGGGGCGGTTGCTGGCGGGCGTGGCGAACCAGGGCCTGTTTCGCATGGAAAATGGAGAGTGGCGGCGGATCGTGTCCAATATGGGGCAAACGGCGAATGACATCTATGTGATCAGGCCGGAGCGCGACGGAGGCATGTGGATCGGAACGGAATACGGATTGCGTCGCTATCGGGACGGCCGACTGTCCGATTTTTCATCCGGGCCGGGCGTGCACTCGCTCATTACCGCGCTGGTGGAGGACCGCGACGGCAACCTGTGGGTGGGCAGCGAGAGTGGTTTGTTCCGTTGGCAAAATGGCGATTGGCAATCGCTGGGCAAGGGCAAAGGGCTGGACAGCGATTTTGTCTATGCCATCTGCGAAGATGCCGAGGGTTCCGTTTGGCTGGGGGTCCTTGACGGCGGCCTGGTCCAGATCCGCGATGAGAAAATAACGGCCTTCACCGATCGCGAGGGATTGCTCGGCGACAAGTTCCGCTGCCTGCATGAAGATGATTCCGGGGCCTTGTGGATCGGTGGCGCCGGCGGATATGTGAGCCACTGCCAGGGCGGCCGCTGCGAAAATTTCGAGCTGCCGGGCCATGCCAGGAACCAGACGATCTATTCTCTGGAGACGGATGCGGGCGGATCGCTCTGGCTGGGAACGTCCTCGGGCCTGCTCCGTTTCCAGAACGGCCGCGGCCGGAAAGTCGCCCTGCCGGGGGAAAAGGAAGTCATTGAAGTGCGCTGCGTCAAAAGAGATCCTGGCGGGCACCTGTGGATCGGCACCTGGGGACGAGGGGTTTTTTGCCTGCGGAATGGAGAATTCACCAACTATTCCGCCACCGCCGGCCTGCCCGGCGACCGCGTTTCGTCACTTCACGTGGATCGCGGAGGGGATATTTGGGCCGGCTGTGAGAACGGCTTGGCGGTCATGACGCCGGGAATCGGGGGAAGGTTTTTCGCCGAACCGTTCCTGAAGGGCTGTTACGTGACTTCCTTCTGCGAGGATGACCAGGCCTCGATG
>JAQUQF010000096.1 GCA_028749105.1 Acidobacteriota bacterium
CGGCGACCGTCTTTCACGCCCGGGGCATCCACCTCTCCGGCGACGAGCCCCATTACGTGATGATCGCCCAGAGCCTGGTCGATGACGGCGATTTCGATCTGAAGAACAACCTGGAAAACAAAACCTATTTCAGCTACCTGCCGGTCGAGATCCGTTTGCACGGCATGGTCCATGCGGGCAAATTCCGTTCCTTTCATATGCCCGGAGTTTCTTTCCTTCTGGTCCCCTGCGTTTTCCTGTTCAACCTCCTGGGGGGGTGGATCCCGGCGAATCTTTTTTTCCGCCTCTGCGCCGCGATGATCAACGCCTTCTTCGCCCTGGGCCTTTTTCGCATCCTGAAGTCGATCTGGCCTGAGAAAGACAGCAGCCTGCCGTTTCTTTTTTTCCTCTCCACCTTCCCCCTCGTCTTTCATGCCGTCCACCTGTACCCCGAATTACCCGCCGCCACATTGCTGATATGCGCCTATCTCTGCAGCCGCGGCCGGCGCAAGCGTCATTTTTTGGCCGGCTTGTCGCTGGCCGCCATTCCCTGGCTGCATTTCAAATACGGGATCCCCATGTTCATCCTGGCGCTGTTTGTCATGGCGGGGATCTGCCGCAGCAATGCCCGCCGCAAGGATAAAATCCGTCAGCTGGCCGCTTTTTTGCTTCCCGCGGCCATCAGCGCGTCGCTGCTGGCGCTGTACAGCAAAATGCTCTATGGCTCCTTCGATCCCACGATCATTTCCCCGGAAAAGAACTTTTTCGCGATTCCCCTGGCCGCGCAAATGCAAACGCTGCTCTCCTTTTTTCTGGACCAGCGCGACGGCTTGCTGATCTACGCTCCGGTTTTTTTCGTGCTGTTTCTGGTATTCAAAAAGGAGATCCGCAGACAGATCAGGGACTTCTCTCTTCTGGCCGCGATTTTTCTCTCCTATGTTTTTTTCCATGCCTTCACCACCGTGCGAGGCGCGTACTCGCCGGCCGCACGCCCCACCCTTTTTGTCCTCTGGATCATGGCGATTTTTTTGACCGCCTATTACCGCCAGGCGGGAGAAACGGGAAAGACGCTGTTCAGGTTTCTGGCCGGCCTGACCTTTTTTGCCAGCATCTGGTTTTTTTACTACCCGCTTTTCCTGTACCAACCGGTGACTAGGGAAGTCAGCCAGCGGGCCTCATCGTTGCTGATTTTTCTGGGCAGCAAGGCCGTCAATCTGGCCGCCCTTTTCCCCTCCTTTCTGAAAAGGCCGAATGGGGATTACCTGCCCAACTGGATCTGGCTGGCCGCATTGACAGTCGCGATCACACTCTATTATTCCCGCGCCGCCTGGCCGGCAATTGCCAGGCAGGCCCGCTTCATTTTCCCGGTTCTGTGCCTGTTCCTGCTGCTCCTCCTCTGCTATTTCCCCCATGTCCAGCTGCAAACACGCTACAGCGCAGCCGGCCTTTCTTTTTACAGCAATTCCCGCAATTTCACCTACAGCCAGGAACAGGGCAGCTTCAAGATCCTGGCCGGCCAGGATTACGATCTGTTCTTCGACCTGAAGGGCAGCGCCGCCGAGCGCCTGGATCTGCGCCTGCTCAACCCCAGGGGAGTGGCCGTCCGGATCAGGAACGGCAGGCAAACACTGCTCGCGGAAAATCAAGATGCGGAAAGCCGGATCGCGCTTCCCCTGCGGGCGTTGAAGAGGTTTTCCCTGGGAAAAAGAAAACTGGCTCACATTGGATTGGAATCAAAGGCCGGTCCGGGAACCGTCTTTTTCTGGCTGGAATTCCAACGCTGATTCCGGCATATGGTATAATCGCAAAAATGAAAAGGATGGCGTAGCCGATGGCGAAAATGGCCGATGGGAGCGGAAGAGCGCCATGGGCCCTGACCTGGAAAACGGGGATTGGCCTGGCCCTGGTCCTGCTTGCGGCCGCCGTGCTCAGGACGCAGCACATCAAGGCCGATCCGCCCACCCTGTTGCCGCAGATCTCGGGAAGCGCCGGCATCTATTTTGACGAGGGGATCTATTGCCACAATGCCAGGAACAAGATCCTTTTCGGGAAATGGATCACCGACGAGTGGAATCCGCTGGTCTACAACGCGCCGCTGACCATGATCTATTATCTGGGATTCAGGCTGTTCGGCATATCCATCGTCACCGTCAAGGCCATCAACATCCTCTTCAGCCTGCTGGGGATTTTTTTCTTCCATGCCGGCCTGCGGCGCTACCTGAAGCCTGTCCCGGCGCTGGCCCTGACCGCCCTCTTCGCGTTCGATTTCTATTGGCTGATGTACAACCGCCTGGGACTGCTCGAAAATTTTTCCGCCCTCTGCTTTCTGATCGGCTTTTATCTCTTTGTCATTTCCGAAGAGCGGCGCTGGCCGCTCTTTTTCCTGGGCATGACAACGGTTGTAGCCGCCCTTTCCAAATACCTGTTCGCCTATTTCCTGATCTCAACCCTGCTGGCCGTCGCCTATCGCGCCTGGCGGCGTTCCGACGCCCGTCATTTTCTCCTCTTCCTGGCAGGAGGCTTCACGGCGGGATTGCCCTGGTTCTTCGGCATCTTCCTGCCCTTCCGCTCCACCTTCAGCAGGATCGGCTCCGGCTGGGGGATGCTCTCCCTCCCCCGCTCCCTCGGTCAGGCATTCGGCAACCTGTGGCACAACCCCTTGCCGCGCTACCTGCAACTGCTGCCGCTGGCGGGCTTCCTTCTGGTCTTTTTCGGGGCCTGGGCGCTGTTGAAGATCGTGCGCTCGCATACGGCCAGTAGGCCCACTGGGCTAGACCTATTCATCTTCTTCTGGATCGCCGGCGCGATTCTTTCCATGGGGCTGCTGAATTACCGGCCGTTGCGCTATTATCTGCCGCTGCTTCCCGCCATTTACCTGGCCGTTTCGCTGCTGGTCAGGGACCGGGACTGGATCCGTTCCGAGTGGCGCCGGTTCTGGTTGCTGGCCGTCCTTCCGGCTCTCCTGTTCCTGCCATTCTGGCAAATGCTTGCGACCGCACCCTCGGGTTTCCTGGTTTTTCCGTTTGTTTTGCGCATCTTTGTCTTTCTTTCCCTGGCGGGGATGGTGCTCTTCTTCGCTGCGGCAAATGCAGCCTGGAAGACGGCCGGCGCAGCGACGGTCTTGGTGGTGATGCTGAGCTGCTCCCTGTTTCTCTATGAAACTCAATTTTATCGCAAACCGAGTTATCGCCTGGAGGCGGCCTCGCGCTTCATGGAAACGCTGCCCGCCGGTTCAGTCGTCATGGGCCAGGAAGCGCCAAGGCTGACCCTGGGAACGCGCTTTCAGGCCATCATGGCCTATGAGAACTGGTTCAACGACCGCGACCCTTTCAGGCGCTATGCCCCGGATTACATTCTGGCCCTGGATCGCTTCGGCGATGCTGAAATGGGCTGGATCCGCCGCAAATTCCCCGCTGTCGCCGCTTCGCTCCGGCCCGTTCACGCTTTCAGGATTTGGGATACGACCGTATCCCTGTATCGCGTAGCAAAATAACGCCGTAACCGTCAGGCCGTTTCTCTTTTACCGGTCCTGGTGCTGAAAAAGCCCGCCGCGAGATAGGACAGGGCGGCCAGTACCAACACCGTGGTGAAGCTCCAGTTTATGGAGACGATCACGGACACGATCGAACCGACGACTGTGGCGAACGAGTTCGCCCCCCACGCCCAGCCGATCATGACCTTGTCCTTCGCTCCCAGCCGCCGGATTCCCTCAGGGAAAAAGGCGCCCATGAAGAATCCTGCCAGGGAGATCAGCAGGAAAGAAACCACGATGCGCCAAGGGAAGCTCAGGAACATGAAGCGGTCGAGAACATGGAACAGGGCAAAGCCGTAGAACGTGAGCAGCGCCGCCAGGTAAACCGCGAAAGTCGGGATCATGCGTTTCCCGAACGGACGAAAGGCGCGTGCCGTCAGCAGGCTGCCGATGCCGGAGGAGACCAGCAGGGAAAAAATGATGATCGAGATCGAAATGGCGGGACTGCCGAGAAAAAGCTGGAAAATCTTTATGAAAATGATCTCAACCATGATGAAGGCCAGGCCGATGAAGAAGAAATAGAGGATCAGCGGACCCTGGCTGGTGTCCGATCGCCGCCGGCGCAGGGGCAGGTAGATGAACAGGAAGGAAAAGAGCAGGGAAAGAGCGAGAATGGATAGATAGATGGAATTGGAATAAACGATCGCCGAACGGACAACACCTTCCCCGATGCCCTTGATCTGCATGTTTTTGAAACGGAACTGGCCGATGCGGTTCGGCTGGTTGAAATAAGGGGAGTTGTCATAAACCGGCGCGATATTCACCGACGACTTCCCCACCGTCCCGTCCAGGTCGTCCATCAGGCGGTAGAAGAGATTGTCCAACCGCATGTCGGGCGAATACACGATATCCTCTGGCGCTCTGGCGGAGCCCTTGAGTATCTCGTAATCCCGAACGGTGAAGGCTCCCTTCTTGAGGAAGAAGAAGTTGAACCCCCCGGGATTCTGGACAATGAAGAACTTCTCCTCCGGATGCTCCACCCCCATCTCCTTCAAGGCCTGGAGGGCCGTGGCAAAGAGCCGCTCGCCGTTCCAGTGCACGATATAGACCAGCCCGTCAGGTTCGAGATGCTCCCAATAATCCTTGAAGCTTTCTACCGTGTAGATATACGTTTCGGAGATGCTGAGGGCGCCCGAAAGCAGGGAGTCGGCGTTGTGCGAATTCACCATCTGGATGACATCGAACTTGCGCTTCAGGCGCTTGAGGACGCTCCGCCCTTCATCCGCGATGAGGTTCACCTGCGGCAGATGGAAAATTCTCCCCGTATAGTCGGCGTACTCGTTCTTGAGCAGCTGGCAAATGACCGGGTCCATCTCGATGGCGACGATGCTCCTGAAACCGTGAGACAGCGCGCAGAGGACTTCGTACCCGCCGGCCGAACCGATGATGACCGCGGTGCCATTCCGTGCCACCTGGAAAGGAAGGGAAGCGGTGTTCCATTCGATTTTTTTCAGCCCGGCCAGGTTGCCGTCGAACTTCATGATGAACGACTGCATGGTGCCGCCGTTGATCCAGATGACCTTGCGGATATTCAGCCACGGGGCCACGTCGATCTTGTCGATCGTGCTCCATTTGCTGTATTCGATGCGCTTGTTGCCGAGCTGGGCGTTGTAATGGCGCTTGTACTCCACCAGCTTGGGCACAATGGGAAAGACTTTGTCGGCGAACGGAAAAGCGGCGGCAAAGGCGGCGATGAGAACAACGAAAACCGTGACGCGGAAAATCTTGCGGCCGGTGGCTACGAAAAACCAGGCCAGTGCCAGAAGACAGAAGAGGAGGATCAGTATCCGGTTCGGCCCCAGCCAGGGAATGAACGGGATAATGGCGAGAGAACCCAGGCTGGCGCCGATCAGGTCAATGAAGTAAAGGCGGCCGATGCCTTCGGAATAGGCGGAAAAGATCAGGGCCAGCACCACGCCGCCAAAAAAGAAGGGCAGCAGCAGGATCAGAAAATTCAGGACCAGGAACAGAAAATTGTGAAAGGGGGCGAAAAGGCGAAGGAAGTCGATGGTGAACACCAGGGTGGCCTTGTACGCCAGGGGAAATGAAACGACGAAAAGCAGCAGATAGCGGGACAGCAGCATCGCCTGGTCCTTGCGCTCGGAAAGCTTGCGCACAGCCAGGTAGACCCCGCTGAGGCCGTATCCAAAAAGGGCCAGTGAAATGATGAGGAAAGCGAACTGCCCGAAATAGATCACCGAGAAAACGCGGGTGAAAAGGACTTCAGCCAGCATCGTGGTGAAGGTGACGGCGAATATGGTGAACAACAACTTCCAACGTTTCATGAATTTCTCCAAAAGGGAAGGTGTTTAATTATACCATCCCTGGGAGCGGCCGTCAATGCAGCACGGAGGCGGTTTTCGGGAAAAAAGATGGGGAATTACTGCAGTTTGGACTGAAAGCGATCAAGGAATTCCTGCCGGGAGAAGATGCGCCTCATGCCGAACTGGTGGGCCGAGTTTGCGGAAAGGTCGCGGGCGCGGGCGGCGATGAAATCCAGGTTGGTCTCCGGGTCCTTGCCGGCGTTGAAGACGTAGATTTTGCGCAGCAGGTCGAGCTGGCCGCTCAACTCATGGGCCAGGTCCTTCTGCTTTTCCGGCTGCGGCTTTTTTGTCCCGAGCCCGAACATGTCGCGCAGCTTGGCGTCCGCGTCCATCACCGGCCGCAGGGCGGCCTGTTTTTTCTGGTAGTGGCGGCGCACCAGGTACGGGACGCCGCTCTCGCCGGAGCTGCGCACCTGCTCGTCCTCAACCACCCAGCCGAGGTTGTGGAAGGTCACCTTGGCGGAAGCGCTGCGGAAGATCTCGCCGACGAACGGCTTGATGGTATTCTCCACCGATTCGGCGACGCTGTTGAACTGGTTCAGCACGTAATACACTTTGTAATTTTCCACATAATAGCGGAAGATCCTCAAGAAATTGTCCTGGGGGAATTGCGCCGTCGCCTCGCCGATCAGATCGTCCAGGTTGCCCCCCGAGTCGCCGCCACCGTTTTCCATAAAATCGCGCAGGCGCTGGAAGACCGGGGCCCGGGAATCGTTGGCCTCCTGGGCGAAGCGGCCCGGCAGCATGGGCGAGGTGAGCATGATGCCCAACATGCGGAACAGGATGGCCTTGGCCAGCTCGGCGGCGGTGAAGGTGGCCGCCTTCTGCCGCGGCGTGAACAGGAGGATGCCGCTGTTGGAGAGGGGGAGAAAATCGAGGACATTGTGATCGAGGCCGGCTTTCATGTCGATGACCAGGTAGTCGGCCTGCAGGCCGTTGATGCCGGCGATCAGCTTCTCCTTGACCGCGGGGCTGAAATTGACGATATCCTGTATAAAGCCGTGCGGCGAGGCGATGAAGCTGAAATTGGCGAAGGCGCGCTCGGGGTCCATGGACGGGGGGAGGGATTCCTGACAG
>JAQUQF010000097.1 GCA_028749105.1 Acidobacteriota bacterium
TTATAGGCCAGGCCGATCACCGGCAGTTCGGGGTCGATCTCTTTCGCCCGGCGGCCGAACGAGAACGGGTCCATGTCGCCCAAGCGCATGACCGCAACGACCAGGTCGAATTTTTCCCGGCGCAGGAGCTCCAGGGCATTCTCGCCGCCGCTGACGCGGATAAAATGGGGAACATAGCCCAGGCTCCATTGCTGGTACGTTTTCAGCAGCAGGTCCTGCAGGCGCCCGTCCTCCTCCAGCATGAAATAGTCATAGCGGCTGGCCACCAACAGGAATTTTCTGACCTTGAAGGGCATGAGGCGGCCGATCTTGTCCGGAGACGGACCGGCAAAGCCGGGATCGTCATCCAGGCCGGAAAGGGGGTCGCCGCCTGATTGTTCAATGGTCGACATATTTTTTCTGGATCGCCCGGATCACGTCGTAGATGGAAAAGAACACGTCGACCAGCTCGGGATCGAACTGCTTCCCTCTCTGCTCGCCCATGTAGCCCAGCACTTTTTCTTCGGGCCAGCACTCCTTGTACGCCCGCTGCGACGTCAGGGCGTCGTAGACGTCGGAGAGGGCGACAATGCGGGCGAACAGGGGAATCTCCTCGCCTTTTTTCCCGGGACCGGGATGCCACTCGTCGCCCGTGATGTCCCCGACCCGGCCGGGATAGCCGCTGCCGTCCCATTTCTCGTGATGGTTCAGGGCGATCTCGGCCGCCATGTCGTCCCAGTCTGAGGTGGAGTTCTTGAAGAGGCGGGCGCCCAGGATGACATGCCGCTGCATCTGCAGATACTCGTCATGGTCGAGGGGGCCGTGCTTTTTCAGCAGCGTGTCCGGGATGGCCACCTTGCCTACGTCGTGCAGCATGGCCGCGATGCGCAGAAAATCACGCACCTTCTTGACCTCGGATTCGGCCACCCGGTGGTTCGCCGCCCATTGGGAATAGATCTCGATCGAATAAGCCCCGACGCGGTTGACGTGGGCTCCCGTCTCCTCGGGATCGCGCAGCTCGGCGATGCCGATCATGCGCAAGATGATCTCGCGGGTCATCTTCGCCTTTTCGATGCTGCCGGCAGCATGGTTGGCGAAATAGGCCACCACCAGCTCGTCCTCACCGCGAAAGGGGACCGTCGCTCCCGCCGCGTCCAGGGAGTTGATGATCTGCATGACCCCGATCAAGCGGTTGCGGCCGGTCAGCAGCGGCACGGTCAGCAGCGAACGCGTGCGGTAGGAAGCCGACTCGTCGAAGGAACGGTTGAAGCCGTAGGGGACGGTGCCGTCCAGGGCGTAGGCATCGTCAATGATCAGGGGCTTGCGGGTCATGGCGACATAACCGGCTATGGACTTATCGTTGACCGGAACCATCTGGTTCTGGTAAAGGAATTTGTTGCCGCTCTCCTGGCGGATCAGCGTGTCATTCTGCACGAAATGGATGCGCAGCACCTGGTTCTCCAGCAGGTAGATCGACCCGGCGTCGGCCCGGGAAAAGCGCCGGGCCGACAGCAGCACCCGATCCAGAAGCGAATCGATGTCGTGGATCTGGTTAAGGTCCTCGGTGATCTTCAGTATCGCCGCCACATTGTTTTTATTTAGACTGCTGGCCATGGCCTTTTCACCGCAATTATATGATTCCGGCGCCACCCCGTCAACATAGCGGGGAATTAGTGCAAGCAGGGGGGAGTCCGTGGCGGACTCCCCGTGTAAAAATGGACGTTGCGACTAGATCAGACGATGCCGTAGGCCAGCATGGCCTTGGCGACCTTGATGAAGCCGGCGATGTTGGCGCCAGTCAGGTAGTCGCCCTTGCTGCCGTATTTCTCGGCGGCATCCAGGCACTGCTTGTGGATGTCCTTCATGATGCGCTGCAGGTTCTGGTCGACCTGTTCGCGGCTCCAGTAGAAGCGCTGGCTCTGCTGCGCCATTTCCAGACCGGAGACAGCCACGCCGCCGGCGTTGGCCGCCTTGGCCGGCCCGTACAGCACGTTGTTGCCCTGGTACACCTTGATGGCCGCCAGGTTGGAGGGCATGTTGGCCCCTTCCGAGACGCAGAAGCAGCCGTTCTTGACCATGGCCTTGGCGTGCTCTTCGTTGATCTCGTTCTGGGTGGCCGATGGGAAGGCACAGTCGATCTTGAGACCGTCCTTGACCACATCCCACACACTCTTGCCCTCGACATACTTGCCTTTGTATTTCTTGGTGTACTCCTCGATGCGGCCGCGGGTGACATTCTTCAGGTCCATGACAAAGGCCAGCTTCTCGGCGTTGATTCCGGCTTCGTCGACAATGGTGCCGCTGGAGTCGGAAAGGGAGATGACCTTGCCGCCCAGCTGGTTGATCTTCTCGGTGGTGTACTGGGCGACGTTGCCCGAGCCGCTGACGGCGCAGGTGAGCCCCTTGAAATCCTTGCCGCGGGTGGCCAGCATTTCGGCGGCGAAATAGACCGAGCCGTACCCCGTGGCTTCGGGGCGGATCAGCGAGCCGCCCCATTCCAGGGCGCGGCCGGTCAGCACGCCGGTGTGCTCGTTGCGGATCTTCTTGTAGTAGCCATACAGGAAGCCGATCTCGCGGCCGCCCACGCCGATGTCGCCGGCCGGCACGTCCACGTCGGCGCCGATGTGGCGGAACAGCTCACGCATGAAGGCCTGGCAGAAGCGCATGACCTCCATGTCCGACTTGCCCTTGGGGTCGAAGTCGGAGCCGCCCTTTCCGCCGCCCATGGGCAGGGTGGTCAGCGCGTTCTTGAAAATCTGCTCGAAGCCCAGAAATTTGATGATGCCCAGGTTGACCGAGGGGTGGAGGCGCAGGCCGCCCTTGTAGGGGCCGATGGCGTTGTTGAACTGCACGCGGAAGCCGCGGTTGATCTGGACCTCGCCCTTGTCGTCCACCCAGGGGACGCGGAAAATGATGGTGCGGTCGGGCTCAATGATGCGTTCGTAGATCTTGGCTTTGACGAATTCGGGGTGTTTCTTGACCGTGGGTTCCAGGGTTTCCAGGACTTCCTTGACCGCCTGGTGGAATTCCGGTTCCCCGGGGTTCTTGACCTTGACTTTTTCGACGAGTTCCGTGATCACAGACATGTTATTTCTCCTTGGCGAAAGATTTGAAAGACCTCGGCTAAAACCTCTATGAAGGAATTCATTTTTCACAAAAGTATATGCATAAGGCTCGGGAAATGTCAATTGACGGTGGAATGAGGTTCGTCCCGATCGCTCCCGACCATCTGGGCAGGGAAGGCGAATTGCGATACAATGCGTTCATGGGACATTCCGGACTCATTGACTTTCACTGCCACCTCGACGATCCCTGCTTCGACGAAAACCGCTGGCGGATCATCGACGATTGTTTCGCTTCTGGCTTCCATGCGCTGGTCGCCGTTGCCGACCCCTACAACGAACGTTCACTGGAGCTCACGGCGGAGATGGTCTCCCGCTATGCCGGCATCGACGGCACGGTCGGCGCCCATCCCCACCAGGCAAACCAATATTCCGGGGAAGTCGAAAAGCGCATCCTGGCTTTTCTGGCCGGCCACAAGGTACTGGCCGTCGGCGAGGTCGGCCTGGATTTTCATTACGATCTCTCGCCGCGGGAGATCCAGGTCGCCGTGTTCAGGCGCCAGGTGGCCATTGCCCGCGAGCATGTTCTCCCCCTGGTCATCCACTCGCGCCAGGCGGAGGATCAGGTGCTCCAGATCCTGGACCAGGAAAAATTCGCGCTACCGGTCGTGTTTCACTGCTTTACGGGGGACGGCGACGCGGCCGAGCAGATCCTGCGCCGGGGATATTTTCTTTCTTTTTCGGGGATCATCACCTTTAAAAATGCAGATGGCCTGCGGGCCGTCGTGGCGAAAACCCCGCTCGAGCGGCTGTTCAGCGAAACCGATTCGCCCTACCTGGCCCCCGAGCCTGAGCGCGGCCGGACCAACTCGCCGCTGGCCGTTTCCCGCGTCGCCGAAAAGATCTCCGCAATCAAAAATACCGATATGATTACTTTATTGGATCAAATCGCGAAAAATTATCAGGGCTTGAAGCACTGACTATTTTTCCTCCTGCTTCACTTTCTCAATGGCGACCACGCGGTCCCCGGACTTCAGGTTGACCAGTATCACCCCCTGCGTCGCCCGGCCCTTTGAGCGCAACGCCGAGGTGTCCTGCTTGTTCAGGATGCCCTTCTCCGAACAAATGATGATCTCACTGTCCTCTTCGTTCAGGGTGACCAGGCCGACGACCTTGCCCAGCTTCTCGGTGATCTTGATGTTGATCAAGCCCTTGCCGCCGCGGTTTTGCAGGCGGTAGAGGGCCAGATCGGATTTCTTGCCGATGCCGTTCTCGGTCACGGTCAGGATATACTTGTCATTGGCGGCGATCACGTCGGCCCCGACCACGAAGTCGCCCTTGCCCAGCTTGATGGCGGTGACGCCGCGGGCGCCACGGCCCATGGGTCGGACGTTCTTCTCGTTGAATTTCAGCGCCTTGCCCAAGTAGGTGCCCAGAATGACCTCGTTGTCCCCGTGGGTGATCTGCGCTTCCAGGAGCAGGTCGTCCGCCGGGACCTCGGCGGCGATGATGCCGTTGTTGCGCGGATGGGAGAATTCCGCCAGGGAGGTCTTCTTGACATATCCCTGCTTGGAGAACAGCATGACAAACTTGTCCTCGGGGAATTCCTTGACATTGATGACCGAGCAGACGCGCTCCTCGGGCCCGATGCCGATCAGGCGGTTGATGGGCTTGCCGCGGCCGGCGCTGTCGGCCTCGGGGATGTCATAGACCTTGATCCAGAACATGCGCCCCTTCTCGGTGAAGGCCAGGATATAGGCGTGGGCCGAGGCGACGAACACCCGGGAGATGGCGTCCTCTTCCTTCAGCCCGATCCCCTTCTTGCCCATGGTGCCGCGGTTCATGCTGCGGTAAGAGCTGAGGGTCGTGCGCTTGATGTAGCCGCTGCGCGTGTAGGAGATGACGAAATCCTCGTCCTTGATCATGTCCTCAATCTTGAACTCGGACAGCTGTTTCTCGACGATGACGGTACGGCGCTTGTCGGCGAACTGCTCCTTGACCTTGCGCAGCTCCTCCTTGATCACGTTCAGCATCAGGCGCTCGCTGGCCAGCAGCTCCTTGAGGTAGTTGATCAGCTTGATCAGGTCGATGTACTCGCTTTCGAGCTTCTCGATCTCCAGCCCGGTCAGCCGGTAGAGCTGCATGTCGAGGATGGCGTCGGTCTGGACCGCGGTCAGTTTGATCTTTTCCATCAGTCCGGCCTTGGCCTCGGGGCGGTTCTTCGAGCCGCGGATGATCTTGATGACCAGGTCGAGCTTGCTCAGGGCGATCTTCAGGCCCTCGATGATGTGGGCCCGCTTTTCGGCCTTGTCCAGCTCGAAGAGCGAACGGCGGCGGATGATCTCCTTGCGATGGCCGAGAAAATAGTTGAAGTATTCGATGAGGTTGAACTGCAGGGGCTGCTGGTTGACGATAGCCAGCAGGATGATGGAATAGCTCGTCTGCAGCTGGGTGTGCTTGAACAGCGTGTTCAGGATGACTTCCGGGATCTCGTCCTTTTTTATTTCGATGACGATGCGCATCCCGTCGCGGTCCGATTCGTCGCGCAGGTCGGATATGCCTTCGATGCGCTTGTTCTTGACCAGGTCGGCGATGTTCTCCAGGATCTTGGACTTGTTGCTCTGGTAGGGGATCTCGGTGACCACGATCTTCTGCCGCCCCTTGCTGTCGGTTTCGATCACGGCCTTGGCACGCACGACGAAGCTGCCCTTGCCGGTCTCATAGGCGGCCTTGATCATGTTCTGGCCGAAAATGAAGCCGCCGGTCGGGAAATCCGGACCGGGCATGATCTTCAGCAGCTCGTCGACGCTGACGTCGCGGTTGTCGACGAAATGGGTGAAGGCGTCGACCAGCTCGCCGAGGTTGTGGGGCGGAATCGCTGTAGCCATGCCCACGGCGATGCCCGATGTGCCGTTGAGCAGCAGCATGGGCAGCAGGGAGGGGAGGATTTCCGGCTCGGTCAGCGAGCCGTCGTAGTTGGGAACGAAGTCGACCGTGCCCTTGTCCAGGTCATTGAGGATCTCGTTGGTGATCTTCTGCAGCCGGGCCTCGGTATAGCGCATGGCCGCGGGCGGATCGCCGTCAATGGAGCCGAAGTTGCCCTGGCCGTCGACCAGGGGATAGCGCAGGGAAAAGTCCTGGGCCATGCGCACGACGGTATCGTAGATGGCGGCGTCGCCGTGCGGATGGTACTTGCCCATCACGTCGCCGACGATGCGCGCCGACTTCTTGTAAGGCTGGTTGAAGTGCGAGCCGGTCTGGTGCATGGAGAAGAGGCAGCGGCGATGGACGGGCTTCAGGCCGTCGCGGATGTCGGGAATGGCCCGGCCGATGATGACGCTCATGGAGTAGTCGAGGTACGAGGTCTTCATCTCGTTCTCGATGGTCACTTCCTCGATCTTGGGCTTATGCTCGTTTTCCTTGTCTTTTTCTTCCATGCCTGCTTCCTTTAAATGTCGAGATTGCGCACGTTCAGGGCGTTCTGCTGGATGAAGTCCTTGCGTTTGGCCGCGTCATTGCCCATCAGGGTATCGAAAATTTCCTCGCATTCATGAAAATCATTGATGCCGACTTGCAGCAGGGTGCGGTTCTCCGGATCCATGGTGGTCTCCCACAGCTGCGCGGGGTTCATTTCGCCCAGACCTTTATAGCGC
>JAQUQF010000098.1 GCA_028749105.1 Acidobacteriota bacterium
GCACCTCCCGCTACCTGCAGAACGGCTACGAAGACTATGAGTACGAGATGTCGCGCTCCGGGCGCTGGACATACATGTCCGACTACAATTCCTATGTCTGGAGCCCCTATTACGCCGGCTCCGACTTGGTGCCCTATTCCAACGGCCGCTGGGTCTGGAACCCCTACTACGGCTACGTCTGGACCTCCTATGACACCTGCGGCTGGCTCACCCATCACTACGGCCGCTGGCAGTGGGACTACTTGTATGGCTGGTACTGGATCCCTTCCTACCACTGGTCTCCGGCCTGGGTCTCCTGGTTCGGGAACGATCAGTACTACGGCTGGTGCCCGCTCAGCTGGTGGAACCGGCCGGTGATCGTCATCAATAACCGCTGGGACCGCAACTACGACTACCACCGCGGCATCCCGCACCATTCCCGCTCGACCATCATCATCCGCAAGAATGAGCTCGCGGCCCCCAACATCCACCGCGTGGCGCTCAGCAAGAGCTCGCTGGGGCAGGATCAGGACGGCAGCAACATCGCCTTCCGCGGCAAGGCGCCTTCCGACAGGATGGCGGACAGCCAGGTAAAGGTGCTCAACGCCCGGGGCCGCTCGGTGACCTACAAACAGGGCGGCATCGTCAGCAGCGAGAAGTACCGCGCCCAGGGGGCTGACATCAAGAGCGGCACATACCGCTACGACTCCGCCACCGGCAGCGACGTCGCAACGCGAAAAAGCTCCAGCGAGACCGTCACAACCGGCTATCGCTCGCGGATCGGCAGCGAGTCGGGCAGCAGCACGCGGGCCCGCAATTCATCAAGCTCCGAGGATTCTTCCGGCAAAAACAGCTATCGCAGCAGGTCCGACAGCTCCGGCAGTGAGAACAGCTCAGGCAAGACCAATTATCGCAGCAAAACCGACGGTTCTTCCACTGCATCATCGTCCTCTTCTTCATCCTCCTCATCTTCCAGCAACTCCAACAGCACAGCCAGGAAGAAGAAAAAGGAAGCCCCCTCCTACCTCTCTCGCTCCACAGGCGGCTACTCCGAAAATTCCGGCAGCGAGGCCACCCGGGTCGGCCGCTACCAGAGCCGCACCTCTTCGACCGACAACGGCGGCTCCACCTCCGGCTCCTACGGATCAGCGAACGTTTCCAGGGATTACACAGAAAGCGATGCGCCTGCAACCTCCAGCAGGCGCTATGTCGGCAGCGTCCCATCTTCCGGTCGCAGTTCCGGTTACTCGCGGCCGAGTTCCAGCTACGGCTCCAGCCGCTCCCGCAGTTATGAACCGGGCAGCGGCGGCTCGTACAATCCGGGTTCTTCCGTCAGCCGTCCATCGTCGAGCAGCAGCTCCTCCGGCCGCTCCTACTCCCCCTCCAGCTCAGGATCCTCCTCGTCCAGAGGCTCGAGCCGATCTTCCAGCTCCTCTTCATCGGGCGGCTCCAGCAGCAGGGCAAAGAAAAAATAGCGCTCCCGCCAATACGGGGAACAGGAGGACATCCTGTTCCCCTTTTTATTTCCACCTGCCAGTTTTAATAATTTGGGGCTTCTGCTATAATTAATCAATCACATGAATGGAGAAGCAGCATGAAGATATTCCTGGACACAGCCAGCATCGCCGAGATCAAGAAAGGCCTGGCGTACGGCATCATCGACGGCGTCACCACCAACCCCAGCCTGGTCGCCAGGGAAGGCAGGGAATTCATCCCCCTGGTAAAGGAGATCACGGCACTAATCCCGGGGCCGGTCTCGGTGGAAGTGACGGCCAGCACGCCGGAGGAAATGATCGCCCAGGGGGAGAAATACGCGGCCCTCGCCGCCAACGTGGTCATCAAGGTCCCGATCAACCTGGAGGGGCTGCAGGTGGTCAAGGCCCTGTCGGGCCGCGGCATCAAGACCAACGTGACGCTGATTTTCTCCCCTTCCCAGGCGCTGCTGGCCGCCAAGGCGGGGGCAACCTACGTGTCGCCGTTCGTCGGCCGTGTCGATGACATCTCCGGCGACGGCATGGCCCTGGTCGAGGACATCGCCCTCATCTACGACAACTATGACATCGACACCGAGATCATCGTCGCCTCGGTGCGCCACCCGCTTCATTTCGTCCAGGCGGCCAAGATCGGCGCCGACGTGGCCACCATTCCCTTCGCCACTCTCGCGCAGCTGCTCAACCACCCCTTGACCGCCGCCGGCATGGAACGCTTCCTGAAGGATTGGGAAAAAGTGAAGCACTGACGGATGAAGAAAAAGCTGAAAATACTGGTTGGTTTTTTTTTATACTTTCCCTCTGCGCCGGCGTCTACAATGGCGCTAAATATTACGTATACCGCCTGATCGCCCGCAGCGGCGCCGTCAGCATCCGCTTCAGCGACCTGCACCTTTCCCTTTTCCCCCTGGGATTGCAAATCCGCAATATCAAGAATTTTCCCATCCGCAGCGACAACCTGGTCTCGTTCGCCGGAGTCAGCATCTACCTGCCGCCGACCTCGCTGTTCATGAGAAAAAAGGCGATCAGCATCGAGATCGACCGGCCGCGGTTCACTCTCGATGACAGCCTGCTCAAAGGCCAGGCCCAGGGCGGAGGCCTTGGCTCCTCTTTCACGATCCACCGCATCCGCATTCGCGATGGCGAGCTCTTTTTCAATGGCCGGGACCTCCAGTGCCAACTCCTCGGCTTCAATCTGCAATCGGGGAGTTTGACGGAAGGATTTTCGTTCCGCATCGATTCGCCCCATTTGAAGATCACGCTGCCGGTCAGCGGCGAGCCGGTGACACTGGAGGGCAACATGACCGCTGAGGCCCACCAGCAGGGGAAATCCTGGAAGATCAGCCGTTTCGCGTGGCAGACCCGGGAGTTGCGCTTCGACCTCAACGGCCGCATCCTGCCGCAAGGCGTTTACCAATTCAACGGGTCGGCCCAGGGCGACCCTGGATCCGTTCTGCAGCCCCTGCTCGATGAACTCACCATCAAGGGACTGACCTATGTTGATGCCCGCATCGCCAAGGACGCGGCAGGCAAGGTCCAAGTCACGGCCGAATTCTCGGCCCCCTCCATCCGCATGAAGGAGAACCATTACGACAACCTCTCCGGACGCCTGAGCTGGGACAGCGAGAACCGCAGCCTGGAGCTGGAGGCCAAGGTCGGCACCAAATTGGGCAAAACCACCGTGCAGCTGCAGAGCCAGGGCAAGGAAACGCGCATCGCGCTCCGGGACTTGCCCGCCGCCGACATCGCCGGGATCCTGGACATAGACAAGGACGCACCGTTATCCGGGGTCGTCCGTAGCGGAAATATCGAGTTCAGCCCCGGTTTCATCCGCGGCCGGGCCGACCTGGACGCCGCTCCCGGGCGGCCCCTCAACCAGCCCTTCGTGGCCAAAGGCAGCCTCGATTTCCTGCGCGACAAGAAGGCTCACCTGACCACGTTTTCCGGGCAACGCCTGCAATTCAGCGGCGGCGAGATCAGCATCAGCGGCAAGACCGATTCCCGAGCCCATACTCTGGACATCCGCATCGACGCGGCACTGAAGAACCTGGAAAACATGGCCCCCTATTCCATTTACTACCTGGACATCGACCTGCTGCCATGGAAACTGAGCGGCGGCAGGGGTGATTTTTCGGTCACTATCGACATGCGCCAAGGCCGCAAACGCATCGACAGCCGCCTCCACCTGGCCGACTTTCAGTCCAGCCGCCAGGCCATCTCCGAGCTGCGGGGCGAGGTGCACCAAACGCCCCCGGCCACCAGCGGCAACTTCGCCATCAAGGCTCCCGGCCTCAGCTCCCGGGTCGACCTGACCGTCGCCGATCGCCGGACAACCATCCTTTTCCGCGATGTGACGGGTGAATCAAGCAAAATCATGAAGATCCTGGGGCTGGACGTGCCCCTGCTCGGGAGGATCGCCGGCGACTTCACCTACCGCTCGGGCAAAGGGCTGGCCGGACCTGAAGTGGAAGGCCCTTTCACCTCCCCTCGCCTGGCGTTCATGGGCTACGACCTCACCCAGGTCAGGGGCACGCTGCGCTCCAACCTGAAGGGCATCGACCTGCAGGGAGTGGAATTCGCCTACAAGGGAGGCCGGGCGCAGGCCGAGGTCCTCATTGACTTCGAGCAAAAGCGCTTCGACATGCAGGGCCGCATTGAAGGCATTGATGCCTCCCTACTGCAACGGGATTTGAGCGGCAGCGCCGACCTGGCGATCAGCGGCCGCGGCGAATTTCTGAAAGATCCACTGGAGCTGACCTATCGCCTCCGCGACATCCATTTCTATCGCGACCGAGGCTTCAGCATCGACGGCAAAGCGAGGATCCTGACCGATTTTTCCGATTTCCAGCTGAGCACCAGCGGCACGGCGACCCACCCGGGTGGCCCCTCCCCCTTTTCCCTCGATATCAGCCGCCGGGGGCAGCGCTACTCCGGCTCCTTCAACTTCGACCTGAATGAACTGGATCAGATTATCCCCTGGAAGAACAACGCCGGGAGGATGCATCTGGTGGGGGAGATTGTCACGGGCAGCGACGGGAGCATGAGCAGCCGCGGCGTGGCCGTTTTTTCCGGGCGCACCCTCTCCCTGCCGAACTTCTCCCATTCCCTGGACAACTTCCAGGGAACCGTCACATTCTTCAATACGGATTTTTCCCTGCAGTCGCTGCGCGGGGAAATGGGGGGCGGCAATGTGGAGGGCAGCGGCCGCCTGGTCATCAACGGCGGCGAGCTGCGGCAGCTGACCTTGAACCTGCAGGGAAAAGACCTGCGCCTCTATCCCATGGACCGGGTTTCCTGCCTGGTCAACCCGGACTTGGCCCTGAAGTACGAGCAGAAGAAGCTGCTGCTGTCCGGCTCGCTGGAGTTCCAGGAGGTCGACTGGCAGCGCGAGATCGATGAGCGCATCGTCTTCAGCACCCGCTCGGAGCTGTCCACCGCCGAGTCCAAGATCCGCGAAATGCTGCAGCTGGACATTGGCCTTGCCGGCGAGAACCTCCTGATGCAGAATTCGCTGGGCCGCATCCGCGGCCGCTTCAAGCTGCGCCTGTCCGGGACCGCCAGCTTCCCGATCCTCAGCGGCACCTGCGAAGGCCGCCAGGGCGAGATCTATTTTTCCGACCGCTCTTTCAATCTCCTGAAAGCCAAGCTGGTGTTCAACAACAACTTTTTCATCGATCCCCTGATCCAGGTGGAGTCGGAAGCGTTCATCCAGAACTACCGCATCCGTTTCGACATCCGCGGCAACGCCTCGCATGCCAATCCGGAGTTGACCGCCTCGCCGCCGCTGCCCATCCAGGACATCCTCGCCCTGGTATCCCTGGGCGAAGTGTTCAAGCGCACGGGCTCGACCGAGGTCAGCTCACAGCAGGGAGGGACGGCCCTGGTCACCGGCAAGCTGACCGAGGAGATCCGGAGCCGGGCCAACAAGCTGCTGGGGATCAACCTGCTGAGTTTCGACCCCGGCCTTTCCAGACCGTCGGCCGTGGACACGTCGCGGCTGACCATCGGCAAGACGATCTCCAAGGATCTGGTCGTCGTCTATTCCACCAACCTCTCCACCGCGCGCCAGGAGATCATCTACCTGCAGTACCAGCTTTCCCCGGCCATCTCACTGATCGCCATGAGGAACGAAGAAGGGCGCTACAGCCTCGACCTGCGCTTGCGCTCCCAGCGCTGAGGGACCATGAACCGCCGCGCTGCTCACCCTCTCCAACCGCTGCTGGCCCTGCTGCTCCTGGCACTGACAGGCGGCTTGCGTGCCGCCGACCCGACCTGGCAGGAGCGGCCCATCGGTCAGGTTCTGCTGCTCGACGGCAATGAGATGGCCGATGCCCGCCTGCTTCCCTATCGCCCCCTGGTCGTCCTGCGCAGCGGTGAAAAATACCGCTATCGCGACATCCGCCGCAGCATCGAGAGCCTGAACCGGACCGGCATGTTCGCCGGCATCGAGGTCAAGGTCCAGGACGGGATGGACGGCCAACTGGATGTATTCTTCATCCTGCAGCGCAAGCCGCGGATCCGCTCCCTGGATTTCAGCGGCAATTCGCCGCTGAGCGGCAAGGCGATGCGCGCGGCCATCTTTTCCCTGCGGCGCAACGATCTCTTCGAGGAGAGCCGGCTGGCCAAGGCGCAGGACGAGCTGCTGTCCCTCTTCAAGTCCCGGGGCTACTTCAACGCCCATGTGTCGCCACGGGTCAGCTTGGACAAGGACGGCTCGAGCTGCATCGTCCGGTTCGTCATCGCCTCGGGCCGGCTCGCCCGCATCAGCCGGCTGCAGGTGAACACCGACGACCAGCAACTTGCCGGCGCCGTGCAGGGCTGCTTCCCCAACCACGGCATTTACCTCACCGGTGAGTTCGCCAAGGGGAGCGAAAAAGCGCAGAGGCTGCTGAAGCAGCATCTATACTATTTTCCTGAGATCAAGGTCCAGGAGAATTTCACCGACCCCGAGCGTTCGGCGGTGGACGTCACGGTCACGGTCGCCTGCGGCTTCAAATACCATTTCATCTTCCAGGGCATGAACGAACGCATGGGGCTGATCGCCGACGTCTGGGAGCG
>JAQUQF010000099.1 GCA_028749105.1 Acidobacteriota bacterium
ACCAGGAAATTAAGGGCCATGGCGATCTCCATGAATGTCTTGCCGGTGCCGGCCGGTCCGATGCCAAACACCATGTCGCAATCCTGGATAGCCTGGACGTAGCTGCGCCGGTTATAGGTCTTGGGATAGACCTCCTTGCCGTCCACCTTGATGATGTGCTTCTTGAAAATGTCTTCCTGGAACTGCTCGATCTTGCCCTCGGCGACCAGGTTCAGGCTGAACTGGATGTCATGGTCCTGCAGCTTGCCGTTCTCTTCGTGGAGCAGGGTCAAATGCTGCAAATACTTCTTGAATTTCCTCGTCTGGGCGGGGTTGCCCGAATACATGACCTTGTCGCCGCGCAGGGCGATTTCAAGGGAGAAAGTCTTTTCGATCGCCTCGAGGTTCTTTTGGATCAGGAAGGGAAAATGGTTGCCCAGCCTGTCCGGGCAGATGAATTCTTCCATTAAAAAAATCCCGCGCATGCTCTTTTCATTGCTTTGATTATAGGGAGCCATGGGATAAAAGTCAAATGCCCTCCTGTTCCGCCCCGGCCTAGGCCAGCCCGACCAGGGGCAGCAGCAGGCGCAGCCCCAGCCAGATCAGCAGCCCGCCGGCCAGGTCGAAGAGGAAGCCGGCCCTGATCATTTTCACGATGGGCACCAGCCCCGAGCCGTAGACGATGGCGTTGGGCGGGGTGGACACGGGGAGCATGAATCCCCAGCTGCAGCCCAGGATGGCGCCCAGCGCCGGCGGCACCGGGTTGATGCCCGCGGCCAGGGAGAGGGAGATGATCACCGGCACCACCATGTTGGCCGCGGCGGTGTTGGAGGTCGTCTCGCTGGCGATGATGGCGATGAACACGGCGGCAAAGGTGATGCCCCACAGCGATTCGGCGCCGGAAAACCGCAACAGCCCCTGTCCGATATGGTCGGCCAGGCGGGTCGAGAACATCAGGTTGCCCAGGCTCAGGCCGCCGCCGAACAGCAGCAGGGTGCCCCAGTCGATGTTCACGGCCTGCCTCCAGGATATGGTGAACTCTTTTTTTTGCCAATTCACGGGCAGCAGGAAGAGGAAGGTTGCCCCGATCAGTGCCGCCGCCGCCTCGGGCAGGTGGCTTCCATACCACTTGGCCAATGGCGATGCCGTTCCCCAGAACACGGCCAGGAATCCCGGTATTACCCAGAGGGCGACCGTCAGCAGAAATGCGGCCAGGGCATTCTTCTGGCCGCGGCTCCAGGGGCCCAGCTTGGCCAGTTCCTGGCGCACGTACTCGCGGCTGCCCGCGATTACCGGCATTTCGGGCTTGTGCATGGCGTACAGCATAAGGAACAGCACGACGTACATGGCCAGCAGCATGGGGACGGCAAACAGCATCCACTGGAAAAAGGGGATCTTCACCTTGGCGAACTTCTCGATCATGGCCAGGCCGATCAGGTTGGGCGGAGTGCCCACCGGGGTGCCGATCCCCCCGGCCGATGAGGCATAGGCGGCCATCAGCATCATGGCGGTGGCAAAACGCATGCGGGCCGGGTCGGCTTTCCTGCCGGTCTTTTTCTCCAGCAGCCCGGCCATGGCCGCGATGATGCCCAGGCCGATGGGGAACATCATCGCCGTGGCGGCCGTGTTGCTGATCCACATGGAGATGAAGGCGGAGATGGCTCCATAGGCGAAAAGAATGCGCCAGGCGCGGTCGCCGATCCAGCTCATGGACATGATGCTGAATGCGAACCTGCGGTCCAGGCCGTGGACGTTCATGGCGCGGGCCATGACGAAACTGCCCAGGAACAGGAAAATGGTCGGATCGGCGAAGGGGGCCATGACGGTCCTGGCGTCGGCCACTCCGAAGAGTATGCACAGGACGGCTCCCAGGAGGGAACTGACCGGAATGGGGATGGGCTCGCCGATCCACCAGACGACGACCCAGGCGATAATGGCGGCCAGGACATGGGCCTGGCGGCTCAGTCCGGGCATGGGCATGAGCAGGAAGACCAGCCCCAGCAGCGGTCCCAGGAAGAGGCTCAGCCGCTGGCGCCAGGATTCCACCTTCTCCTCGAACGGGGAGATCACGGCCGCCGGCTCTACGGGTTGTTCCTTCATGGTGTTGTCCTCGGTAAGCATTCCTCTTGTTACTGTTTCTCAGAAATGGTTGGCCCGCTGCCGTGGACGACCATGGCGCTGACGCTCAGTTCGGGCTGGAGCTGGAAACTGCCGCTCAAGCGGACGCCGATGCGGCCTGCGCCGAGCAGGCTCACCAGCAGCTTTTGGTCGGAGAGGCGGGGCCAGGCCGGGTAACCGGGGCTGAAGCGCCTCCCCTGCCTTTTACCCAGGCCGAGCTCCAGGCGGATGCGGCGGTGCAGCGCTTCCGCCAGTCCCTCGGCCAGCTCGACGGCAAACCCGTGCAGGGGGTGGTAGCGGCTGTACTGGTCCGAGGCGAACAATTTTTTCTCCAGGCGCGGGATCCTGGACCCGCAGGTGACAAGAAACAGGGGGACAAGGTCGCCTGAGGGCGCGAAATAGTCGGCCAGGGAAGTGTCGCCGTGGCGTGGGAAATCGATGGCGAATGAGCCATCCCCGGCCTCAAGAAGCAGCCGGTTCTTCCCCCGGCGCTGGCAGCGGAAATAGCCGTAAACGCCCGAAAAACGGTTGATTCCCTCAGCGCGGAGCAGGGCCAGGATCTGGCCGTAAAAACGCTCCGCCTCGTCCCCGGCGCGCATGCGCCAGCGCGCCTTCACCAGCACGCGCTTGTCCATGAACGGCAGGGCTTCGTCCAGGGTCCAGCGCACGATCCTGGTGCCGAGGAAGGGGGCGCTGACCGGCGGAGCCTGCATAGTGGCAATCACCGGCGCTTTTGCCAGGGAGCGGCCTTTCCTAGCCGGGGGGATGGCCGCAGCAGGCGGCAAAGGCCCTCCGGACATGACTTTCATGGCTGCGAAAGCGTCGGCGGCGTAATAGACCTCCCCTTCGTAATCGGGCCGCAATGCCGTCTTGACGAATGCCGGCGTCAGGGCGGCGCCGCCGCATATCACGGGAACGCGGATCCCCTTCTCGCGCAGGCTGCGCAGGATCCCCGTCATTTCCAGCGTCGAGCGGACCAGGAGGGCGCTCAGGCCGATATGATCGGGGCGATGTTTCGCCACGGCGGCGGCGACCTCCTCCCCTCCCTGGTTGGTGCCGAGATTGACCACCCGGTAGCCGTTGCTGCGCAGGATGATGTCGACCAGGTTCTTGCCGATGTCGTGGATGTCCCCCTTGACCGTGGCCAGGACCATGGTGCCGCGCAGGCGCCGGCCGGTCTTCGGCAGGCGCGGTTCCAGCAGGTCCAGGGCCGCCTTGACCACTTCGGCGGCCTGCAGTACGAAAGGCAGCTGCATGATCCCCTTCTCGAAGAGGCCGCCGACTTCGGCCATGGCCTGCAACAAAATGTCATTGACGATGTCCAGGGCTGGCATTCTTTCGGAGAGCATGGCCAAGTCGGCCTCAAGGCCCGAGGCGTTGCCGCTGAGCACCGCTTCGCGCAGGCGCTCCTCGGGGACCGTGCTGTTGACCGCGACGGCCATGCCCCCTTTTTGTCCCTGGAAATGCTCCATCAGGACCCGCAGCGGATCGTGCCCGCTTTGGCGCGCACGGTTGAAGATGAGGTCCTCGGCCAGGCGCTTTTCCAGCGGGTCGATGCGGTTCAGCGGCAGGATGCGGGCGGCATGGAAAATGGCGGCATCGAGGCCGCTGCGCACGGCATGGTAGAGGAACACGGCATTGACGATCCGTCTTGCGGCTGGCTGCAGCCCATAGGAGATGTTGCTGACCCCAAGCAGGGTCTGCGTCCCCGGCAGCCGTTTTTTTATCAGCGGCAGGGCGGCCAGGGTTTCCATGCCGGCTGCGGCCAGACCGGGGTCTCCCGAGGCCAGGGTGAAGGTCAGCGGGTCGAGGAAGAGGTCGCCGGGGTGCAGGCCGCGCCGCAGCGCCAGGTCATGGAGCCGCTGCAGGACAGCGACTTTCCGGCCGCGCGTCCGGGCCATTCCCTCCTCGTCGATGGCCAGGCAGACGACCGCCGCCCCGAAATCGCGGGCCAGCGAGAGGACCTGCTCGGCGCGGGTGCCGCCGTCCTCGAGGTTGATGGAATTGATCACCGCCCGTCCGGCGCACTGCTCCAGGCCGGCTTCCAGCGCCGGGATGCTGGCGCTGTCCAGCATGAGCGGCAGGCGGCTCTGGGCGTTCAGCCTGGCGGCGGCCCGCCGCATGTCGCGGGCCTCGTCGCGGCCGGCGTAGGCCACGTTCAGGTCCAGCAGGTGGGCCCCCTCGCGCTCCTGTTCCCGGGCCACGGCCAGCATGGCGTCAAGGTCTTCGGCCAGCAGGGCCTCCCTGAACTTGCGGCTGCCGGTGGCGTTGGTCTGCTCACCGATAATCAGCGGCGCGGGCTTGACCCGCAGATCCTGCATCGCGAACAGCGACGTGACCTGGCCGGCGCGGGCGGGTTTCCTCTTGCGGACCGGGCTCAGCCCCCCCGCCTCCCTGGCCAGCTCGCGTATGTGACGCGCCGTGGTGCCGCAGCAGCCGCCGACGATCGCCGCCCCGTCCTTGACAGCGAACTCGCGCACGGCCCGGGCGAACGGCCCCGGCTCCATGTCGTATACGTAGCGGCCGCGGCGGAACTTCGGCAGGCCGGCGTTGGGCATGACCGCCAGAGCGAAGGGGGATGCGGCGGAGAGGGCCTCGACCGCCTGGCGCATCTCCTCGGGACCGGTGCCGCAGTTGACGCCGAAGGCAAAGAGGGGGAAAGGGAGGAAAGTGGCCAGCGCCGTGGCGACATCGGTCCCCAGCAGCATGCGGTTCTTTTCCAGGGTGACCAGGACACTGACCGGCCGGGCGCTCCCCTTCTCCCTGAAGACGCGGTTCAGGGCGCGCAGCGCCGCCTTGATCTGCAGCATGTCCTGGCAGGTTTCCACCTGGAACAGGTCGACGCCGCCGTCAAACAGGCCCAGCATCTGGGCATAGTACGAGTCCTCGAGCTCTTTGAATCCGACCTGCTGCAGGCTGGGCAGGCGCGATCCCGGGCCGACCGACCCGGCCACATAGCGCGGCCGCCCCTGGCCGCCATGGTCGCCGGCGACGCGAACGGCGATTTCGGCAGCCCGGCGATTGATCTCGTAGGTTTTTTCCCGGAGCCCGTGCTTGGCCAGCTCGGCGGCCTGGGCGCCGAAAGTGTTGGTTTCGATGATGTCGCAGCCCGCCTCCAGGTAGGAGTCATGGATGGCGGCGATGATGTCGGGCCGGGAAAGGGAGAGGTAGTCGTGGCAGCCGTCGCGGCCCTGGTAGTCGTCGGGTCCGGCGGCGGCCATGATGGCCGTGCCCATGGCGCCGTCGAGGACCAGGACCTTCTCGAGCCGGCGCTTGCCGATGTCGGGCTTGCGAATGGCGCCCACTGTGGCGGCCGGCCTCAGCGCTTGCCGGTGAAAACGGCTTCCAGCAGGGACTTGGCGGCTTGGCCCTGCCCCATGGTGAACACGTGGATGCCCGGCGCCCCAAAAGCGATCAGCTCCTCGACCAGCCTGGCCATGTAGCGGATGCCGTTGGCGAAGGCCTGTTCGCGGGTGCGCGCCTCCTCAATGGCGGCGACCAGGTCCACGGGGATGTTGACGTGGAATGAACTGGGGATGGACTGGATCTGCTTCCTGTTGACCAGGGGCTTGAGCCCCGGGATGATGGGCACCTGGATGCCGATGGCCCTCGCCTTTTCCACGAATTCCTTGTACAGCCGGAACTCGTAGAACATTTGGGTGATGATGTATTCCGCCCCTGCGTCCACTTTGTTTTTCAGGTATTGCAGGTCCTTGTCCAGGTTGGGCGACTCGAAGTGCTTCTCCGGGTAGCCGGCCACGCCGATGCAGAAACTGGTGGGGAACGGGTCCTCCAGCTCGTCGATGTATTTGCCGCGGTTCAGCTGGGCGATCTGCTCTACCAGCTGGTGGGCGTACTGGTGGCCGTCCTTTTCCGGGATGTAGCGCGCCTGGCCCGGGGCCGGGTCGCCGCGCAGGGCCATGATGTTCTTGATGCCCAGGAAATGGAGGTCGATGAGGGTATCCTCGGTCTCGTAGCGGTTGAAACTCCCGCAGATCAGGTGCGGCACCGGCTCGACTTTGAAGCGGTTCTTGATGGCGCTGCAGATGCCCACGGTGCCTGGCTTTTTGCGCCGCGGCCGCCGGGTGATGATGCCGTCCTTCTCCTCGTAGACCATGTGCGGCTGGTGGTAGGTGACATTGATGAACTGGGGACCAAAATGCATCAGCGGTTCGATGCTGGACACGATGTCGTCCATGCTCTTGCCGCGGTCGGGCGGCGTGATCTCCAGTGAAAAGAGGAGCTTGCGGTTATGGTTCAACCAGTCGATCACCTTGGTCATGACATTTCCTCGAACGTGGATTTGCTGCATGATAGCACAAACAGAGCCTGACTTAAAGCCGAAATACAGTGATAGTGGTAGTGATAGTGATAGTCTTAACGGCAATGGTAGCAACAGCCGAGAGATGATCTCTTTATGATT